>NZ_JAOEDV010000087.1:0-17951 GCF_029837545.1 Stenotrophomonas sp. GD04024
CAGCACCAGCGCGACCACCAGCACGGTCAGGGCCAGCCCGAACCACTGCACGGCGTAGCCCAGGTGGCGCTGCGGCGGCAGCGTGTTCGGCAGCAGGTCCAGGTCGCGCTCATCGCCGAATGGCAGCGCCGGGTCCAGACGCAGCACGCGGTCGGGTAGCGCCTGCAGCCCCAGCGCGCGGGCCAGGCCTTCGGCGGGCAGCCGGCTGGCCAGCCAGCGCCCGGCCTCACCCGTCGCGGAGAACGCCGGCCCCAACGCCAACCCCGCCGACGGTGGCGGCGCGAGCAAGCCACGCACGGCTACCGGCGAAGGCGGTGCAGGCAGATCCGGCAAGCTGCGATCCGGTGGCAACGCGCGCCAACCGAGATCCACCAGCAGCACACTGCCGTCGTCACTGCGGAACGGGCGATAGATCTTCACTCCGGCGCGGCCATGCCGGGTCTGGTTGTCCAGCAGCACCACGCCGGGCAGGAAGCGGCCGTGGTCGGCCACGCCGTGCAGCGCACCGGGCGCCGCGAGTGCCTGCGCCAATGGCAACGCCTGTGCCACTGCTGGACCCTGCGCATCCAACATTGCCTGTTTGGCATGCATGCGCTGCAGCTGCCACAGTCCCAATGCGCTGAAACCGGCCATCGCCAGCACCGCCAGCAGCCATCCGATCACGCGCGTGTGCTGGCGCATCATGACAAGTCCGCGCAAACGCGGTCAGATAGGCGCATCCACCCTGCCCTCGAGCCGCGCATGAGTGATTCGCTGAAGACCCTGCTGGTAATCGCGTTTCTGATCGTCATCGTCTGGAATCTGGGCGCCGGCCTGTATTACCTGCTGGTCGACCGCGGCCAGACCAAGCGCACGGTCAACGCACTGACCCGCCGCATCGCGGTGTCGGTGGCCTTGATCGTACTGGTGATCGTGAGCATCTACATGGGCTGGATCAAACCGCACGGCATCGGTGGCTGACCCCACCGATCCGCGCGCGGTCAGAGCACGTAGACGAACAGGAACAGCATCAGCCACACCACGTCGACGAAGTGCCAGTACCACGCGGCGGCTTCGAAACCGAAATGGTTGTCGCGGGTGAAGTGGCCCTTGGCCGAACGCAGCCACATCACGATCAGCATGATCGTGCCCAGCAGCACGTGCGCGCCGTGGAAGCCGGTCAGCATGAAGAACGTCGACCCGTAGATGCCCGAGCCCAGCGTCAGGTTCAGTTCCTTGTAGGCGTGGATGTATTCCTCTGCCTGCAGGGTCAGGAAGCCGAGACCGAGCACAACGGTCAGGCCCAGCCAGATCAGCAGCTGGCGGCGGTTGCCGGCCTTCAGTGCGTGATGGGCGATGGTCAGGGTCACGCCGGAAGTGAGCAGGATCAGCGTGTTGATCAGCGGCAGGCCCCAGGCCGGGATGGTCTGGAACGCACCACCGATCGCCGCCGGGCCATTGGTCGGCCATCCAGCGGAATAGCCCTGCCAGAGCAGCTCGTTGGTCATCACCCCGCGGCCTTCGCCGCTCAGCCACGACAGGCCGAGATTACGGGTGTAGAACAGCGCGCCGAAGAAGGCGCCGAAGAACATCACTTCGGAGAAGATGAACCAGACCATGCCCATCCGGAACGAGCCGTCGACCTGGCGGTTGTAGTTGCCGGCCTGCGATTCGCGCACCACGTCGCTGAACCACCAGAACAGGGTCAGCACCAGCATCGCGATGCCGATGTAGAACGTCCAGCGTCCCCAGCTGGCATCGTTGAGCCAGCTGGCCACGCCGACCATGGTCACCATCATCGCGATGGAGCCCACGAACGGCCATTTGCTCTGGGCCGGGACGAAGTACACGTTGGCGTCGGTCGGTGTCTGGGCCATGTCGGTATCCGGGTCAGGGTGCGGCGTGCGCGCCTTCCGAAGTGGCGGCCGGGGCCAGCCGATCGGACAACGCGTCGTTGCGGTAGAAGGTGTAGGACAAGGTGATCGTCCTGATCTCCGGCGGCAGGTCCGGATCGACGATGAAACGTACCGGCATGTCGCGCTTCTCGCCGGCCTGCAGCGTCTGCGCGGTGAAGCAGAAGCACTCGGTCTTGCTGAAGAATCCCGACGCGCGCGCCGGTGCCACCGAAGGCACGGCACTTCCCACCACGGCCTGCGTGCTGTCGTTGCGGGCAAAGTACAGCGCTTCGTTGAGCTCGCCGGGCACCACGTCCATGGTCAGCTGCTCGGGATGGAACGACCATGGCAGGCGCGAATTGACGCCGCCATCGAACTCGACGCGCACGGTACGCTTGCCGGCCACCGCGCCCGCGCTGGCCTCGCTGCCGGGGCCACGCTCCAGGCGCACGCCGAACACCTTCTCGCAGGCGATGCGGTACAACGGCACCAGCGAGAACGTCAGCAGGAACACCGCTACCGCCACGCCGATCAGGCGCGGCAACCCGGCGCTGCGTGACGGGGTGCTGGCCGGTGCGTCGCTCATCGGCCGATCACCCCGCTGAGGATGAAGCCGACGTAGACCAGCACGGCGATGGCGCCGACCCAGGCCGCGGTACGCTTGGCGCGCTGGCGCTGCTGTTCGACGCTTCCGCTCTGGTAGAGCCGACCGCTGGTCGGCTGCTCTTCGCTGTTGTAGAGCCGAGCCATGCTCGGCTGCTTTTCGTCAGTCGAGCATGGCTCGACTCTACCCAAGGCATCAGCCGAGCCTTGCTCGACTCTACCGATCGGGAGCGGGCTCTCGTTATGCATGCCCCACCTCAATGCGTGATGTCGTCATGCGCCAGGTCGCCCGGGCGGATGGTCGGCGGTGTGGTGAAGGTGTGCGCCGGTGCCGGCGACGGCAGCGTCCATTCCAGGCCACGCGCGCCTTCCCAGCTGCGCGCCTCGGCCTTTTCACCGTTGCGCAGCGAGGACAGCAGGATCGCCGCCATCATGAACGGGGTGACGAACATGCCGAACGCACCGATCGAGCTGATCAGGTTCCAGTCGGCGAAGGCCACGCTGTAGTCGGGAATGCGGCGCGGCATGCCGGCCAGGCCGAGGAAGTGCTGCGGGAAGAACAGCAGGTTGACGAACACGATCGACCACCAGAAGTGCACCTTGGCCCACTTCTCGCTGTACATGCGCCCGGTCCACTTCGGCCACCAGTAGTACACCGCGGCGATCAGCGCGAACACCGCGCCGGTTACCAGCACGTAGTGGAAGTGCGCCACCACGAAGTAGGTGTCGTGGTATTGGAAGTCCGCCGCCACGATCGCCAGCATCAGGCCGGAGAAGCCGCCGATGGTGAACAGGATGACGAAGGCCACCGACCACAGCATCGGCGCCTCGAACGTGAGCGAGCCGCGCCACATGGTGCTGACCCAGTTGAACACCTTCACGCCGGTCGGGATCGAGATCAGCATGGTGGCGAACATGAAGTAGATCTCGCCGCCCAGCGGCATGCCCACGGTGAACATGTGGTGGGCCCAGACGATGAACGACAGGAACGCGATCGCGGCGGTGGCGTACACCATCGCCTGGTAGCCGAACAGCGGCTTGCGGCTGAAGGTCGGGATGATCTCGCTGACCACGCCGAAGGCGGGCAGGATCATGATGTAGACCTCGGGGTGCCCGAAGAACCAGAAGATATGCTGGTACATCACCGGGTCACCGCCACCGGCGGCATTGAAGAAGCTGGTACCGAAGAACTTGTCGGTCAACAGCATGGTCACCGCACCGGCCAGCACCGGCATCACCGCGATCAGCAGGAACGCGGTGATCAGCCAGGCCCAGCAGAAGATCGGCATCTTCAGCAGGTCGATGCCCGGCGCGCGCATGTTCAGCACGGTGGCGATGATGTTGATCGCGCCCATGATCGAACTGATGCCGGCCACGTGGATCGCGAACACGCTGAAGGCCACGTTGTAGCCACCCTGCAGCGACAGCGGCGGGTACAGCGTCCAGCCACCGGCCGGCGCACCACCGGGCAGGAACAGGGTCAGCAGCAGCAGGCTGAAGGCCACCGGCAGCAGCCAGAACGACCAGTTGTTCATGCGCGGCAGCGCCATGTCCGGTGCGCCGATCTGCAGCGGGATCATCCAGTTGGCCAGGCCGACGAAGGCCGGCATCACGCCACCGAAGATCATCACCAGCGCATGCACGGTGGTCATCTGGTTGAAGAACTCGGGCTTGACGAACTGCAGGCCCGGCTGCGCCAGCTCGGCGCGGATCACCACGCTCATCGCCGCACCGATGATGAACATGATGAAGCTGAAACCCAGGTACAGCGTGCCGATGTCCTTGTGGTTGGTCGAGAAGAACCAACGCTCGAAGAAACTCTGCTGGTGATGGTGATCGTCGTGCCCAACTGCCGAGTGCGCCATTGCAAAACACCTCTCAGAATCGGTTGTCACCGCAGCCGCAGGCGGCCGCGGGCTTTACATCACGCGCCGCTGGCTGCGGTGGCAGGTGCGCTTCCGGCTTCAGCAGCAGGCGCTGCAGGTGCCTCACCGGCCGGCGTCGCGGGTTCTGCCGGTGCCGCAGGCGTTGCGGGCGCCGCCGGTGGCGCCGGCTTGCGCTGCGCCAGCCACTGCTTGAACTCTTCCTTGGACACCGCCTCGACCACGATCGGCATGAAGCCATGGTCCTTGCCGCACAGCTCGGCGCACTGGCCGCGGTACACGCCGGGCTGCTCGATGCTGGTCCACGCTTCATTGATGAAGCCGGGAATGGCGTCCTGCTTCCAGCCCAGCGCCGGCACCCACCAGGCATGGATCACGTCGTCGGAAGTGATGACGAAGCGCACCTTGGTATCCACCGGCAGCACCAGCCGGTTGTCCACGTCCAGCAGGTAGTGCGGGTGGCTCTCGCGGGTCGGCACGATGCCGCTCTGCCGCACGCGGTCGGACTCACGGTCCAGGCGGCTGGTGAAGGTGACGTTCTCGCCGAGGTATTCGTACTTCCACATCCACTGGTAGCCGGTGACCTTCACCGTCATCTCGGCATCGCGGGTGTCGTACATCTTGATCAGGTTGGCCGTGGCCGGCCATGCCATCACGATCAGGATGATCACCGGGATCACCGTCCAGATCACCTCGGCCTTGGTGTTGTGGCTGAAGGTGGCGGCCACCGCGCCCTTGGATTTGCGGAACTTGAAGATGGCGTAGGCCATCGCCCCGAACACGATGACGCCGATCACCGTGCAGATGATCAACGACAGGTTGTTCGACTCCCAGGCCAGGCGCGAGGTCTGGGTCACCCCCTTGCCCATGTTCAGCTGCCACGGCTTGGGATCGGCCGCCTGGGCCCATGCCAATGCCGGAACCAGTCCCCCGGCCACCGTGGCGGCGACCGCTGCAACGCACTTCGTGCCCCACCTGCTGCTTTGCTTCATTGCCTAGACCCTTAGCGTCGTCGGTTGCCGCCATCGCTGGCGGCGAGCAAGCTTTCAAGTGTCTCTGCAAGCGTCTGACGTTCGGCCGGCGCGAGGAAACTCCCCACCTCCACCTGCCGGCCGCTGGATGCCAGCCGGACCCTCTCATCGTCGGTGAGCAGGCGCACCCAGTGGGGGTGGGCCCGGAACACCGGCGATCCACCGGGTACGGGGATGACCTCCACGTACGCCGGCACTACCCGGATCTCCTCCTGCCGTTCTCCGCTGCGCCACAAGGCACGCAGCGCCGCCGCCAGCACCAGGCTGTACAGCAGCGCGAACAGGGGGGCGAATGCATTGCCGGCCAACCACCCGAGGGCGGACACCAGCCACATCGCACCCGACAACACGGTGAACAACAGGACGAACTGCCGGGCATCGAGCGCCCGTGGGGGACGCAGCCGCAGCTGCGTACCTGACCCATCCGGAGCTGGAAGCACCTCGATCATGTCGCAACCGCGTTCCTGCCGCGGGAAACGTCTCGATGGTAGCCCCGCCCTCTCGCCGGTAGCAAGGGTGCATTCACACTTTTTCCCATGCTGCAACACAGCATGAGGTCGGCGGCCCGAATGACGAATTCAGCACAAATATTGCCGAGCCTGCTGAACACGCTGAATCCACCGCAGCTAGGGGCTATCAGCACTTCACGAAGGTGGCTGCGGGGCACTTCCGGAACCTGGAAAAATGATTAAAATCGCCAAGTTTTCCACTGGCCGGACCGGCATGAACGCACCCTCCTCCTCCCCTGCCGCCAGCGACGCCCCGCGTCCCGGCGCGCTGCTGTCGCCGGAACTGCCGGCGTCCCCCAACCCGTTCCGCCAGGCCATCACCGATGCCTGGTTGAAGGACGAGGCCAGCCACGTCCGCGATCTTCTGGCGCAGGCCCGCCTGCCCGCCGAGGAGCAGGCCAGGGTGCAGGCGCTGGCCGCCGACCTGGTCGGCCGCGTCCGCGTGCGCGCCAAGGACCAGGGCGCGATCGAAGCCTTCATGCGCCAGTACGACCTGGGCAGCGAGGAGGGCGTGCTGCTGATGTGCGTGGCCGAAGCGCTGCTGCGCATTCCGGACCAGGACACCGCCGACAAGCTGATCCGCGACAAGCTGGCCGACGCCGACTGGGAAAAGCACCTGGGCGGCAGCGACTCGGTGCTGGTCAATGCCTCCACCTGGGGCCTGATGCTGACCGGCAAGCTGGTGCAGATGAACGACGCCACCCGCGCCGATGCGCCCAGCGCGTTCAAGCGCCTGGTCGGCCGCGTCGGTGAGCCGGTGGTGCGCCTGGCCGTGCGCCAGGCGATGAAGATCATGGGCCACCAGTTCGTCATGGGCCGCACGATCAGCGAAGCGCTGTCGCGTTCGCACAAGGGTGACAACGCAGACTACCGCTACTCCTTCGACATGCTGGGCGAAGGCGCGCTGACCATGAAGGACGCGCTGCGCTACCTGGAAGACTACCGTCGTGCGATCCACGCCATCGGCGGCGATCACAAGGCACGCGGCGGCCGTCCGGATGGTGACGTCAACAACGCCCCGGGCATCTCGATCAAGCTGTCGGCGCTGTACCCGCGCTACGAACACGCCAAGCGCGAGCGCGTGCTGAAGGACCTGGTGCCGGGCGTGCTGGAACTGGCGCAGCTGGCCAAGAGCTACGGCATCGGCTGCACCGTCGACGCCGAAGAATCCGACCGCCTGGAACTGTCGCTGGACATCATCGAACAGGTGTTCGGCGATGCCTCGCTGGCCGGCTGGGATGGCTTCGGCGTGGTCGTGCAGGCCTACCAGAAGCGCACGCCGTACACGATCGACCACCTGGCCGACATGGCGCGCCGCGCCGGTCGTCGCCTGCAGGTGCGCCTGGTCAAGGGTGCCTACTGGGATGCCGAGATCAAGCGCGCGCAGATCGAAGGCTACCCGGGCTACCCGGTGTTCACCCGCAAGCAGAACACCGACGTGTCCTACCTGGCCTGCGCCAAGCGGCTGTTCACCCATGCCGACGCGATCTACCCGATGTTCGCCACGCACAACGCGCACACCATCGCCGCGGTGCGCAGCATCGCCAACGGTGGCGTGTACGAGCACCAGAAGCTGCACGGCATGGGCGACGACCTGTACGCCGAAGTGGTACCGGCCGACCGCCTCGGCCTTCCCTGCCGCGTGTATGCGCCGGTCGGTTCGCATGAAGACCTGCTGCCATACTTGGTGCGCCGCCTGCTGGAAAACGGCGCCAACTCCAGCTTCGTCAACCGCATCACCGACGAACGCGTGCCGATCGCCGACCTGATCCGCGATCCGGTCGAGATGGTCGCCTCGTTCGCCTCGATCCCCCACCCGAAGATCCCGCTGCCGGTTGACCTGCTGCGCAGCCAGAACCACGACAGGAAGAACTCCATGGGCGCCAACCTCGCCAACGACAACGAACTGCGCGCCCTGGCCGAGCAGATCAACGCGGCCGTGAAGCCCTGGCAGGCCGCCCCGCTGGTACCGGGTGCGAACCCGGCCGGCGCCGCGCTGCCGGTGACCAACCCGGCCGACACCCGCGAAGTGGTCGGCCAGTGGCTGGCCGCCGATGCCGCCACCGTGCAGAAGGCCCTGGCCAACGCCGTGGCCGCGCAGCCGGCCTGGAACCGCACCCCGGCCGCCAGCCGCGCCGCCATCCTCGAGCACGCCGCCGACCAGCTGGAAGCGCGCATGCCGGAGTTCATGGCGCTGTGCGTGAAGGAGGCCGGCAAGAGCCTGCCCGACAGCATCGCCGAAGTGCGCGAAGCCGTGGATTTCCTGCGCTACTACGCCAAGCAGGCACGCGAGCAGTTCAGCCACGCCGAGAGGCTGCCGAGCCCGACCGGTGAATCCAACGAGCTGCAGCTGCACGGCCGTGGCGTGTTCGTCTGCATCAGCCCGTGGAACTTCCCGCTGGCGATCTTCCTGGGCCAGGTCGCTGCCGCTCTGGCCGCCGGCAACAGCGTCATCGCCAAGCCGGCCGAACAGACCAACCTGATCGGCTACTACGCAGTGAAGCTGCTGCACGACGCCGGCGTGCCGGCCGAGGTGGTGCAGTTCCTGCCGGGCGACGGTGCCACCGTCGGCGCCGCGCTGACCGCCGACCCGCGCGTGGCCGGCGTGGCCTTCACCGGCTCCACCGACACCGCGCGTGCGATCAACCGCGCGATGGCCGCCCGCGACGCCGCCATCGGCGTGCTGATTGCCGAGACCGGTGGCCAGAACGCCTTCATCGCCGACTCCTCGGCATTGCCGGAACAGCTGGTCAAGGACGCCATCGGTTCGGCCTTCACCTCCGCCGGCCAGCGTTGCTCGGCCGCGCGCGTGCTGTTCGTGCAGGACGACATCGCCGACAAGGTGATGACCATGCTGGCTGGTGCGATGAAGGAACTGAAGGTCGGCAACCCGGGCCTGCTGTCCACCGACGTCGGCCCGGTGATCGACGCCGATGCACTGAAGATCCTGCAGGACCACGCCGTGCGCATGGACCGGGAAGCACGCCTGATCGCCGCCGCCGAGCTGTCCGCAGAAGCCGCCAACGGCACCTTCTTCGCACCGCGCGCGTATGAGCTGAAGGACCTGGGCCAGCTGCACAAGGAAATCTTCGGGCCGGTGCTGCACGTGATCCGCTGGAAGGGCGACCAGCTCGACGCGGTGATCGACCAGATCAACGCCACCGGCTACGGCCTGACCCTGGGCGTGCATTCGCGTATCGACGAAACCGTTGATCGCATCAGCAACGGTGTCCACGTCGGCAACGTCTACGTCAACCGCAACCAGATCGGTGCGGTGGTCGGCGTGCAGCCGTTCGGCGGGCAGGGCCTGTCCGGCACCGGCCCGAAGGCCGGCGGCCCGCACTACCTGCTGCGCTTCGCCACCGAGAAGACGGTGACGGTGAACACCACCGCCGCGGGCGGCAACGCCTCGCTGCTGACCCTGGGCGACTGATCGCCCGGTTGATGCGGTAAACGAAAAACCCCGCGAAAGCGGGGTTTTTTGTTGCTCAACGTGCTTCGACGCGCATCAGGTTGCGCCAATGGCGCAGCGCCACCAGCGCGTTGATCCAGAAGCCGACATACAGGATCGAGGTCAAGTGCAGGCCACGGCTGTAGTACAGCGGCACCGCCACGGTGTTCACCAGCAGCCACACCCACCACGATTCCAGCTTGCGCCGCATCATCAGGATCTGCGCGATCACGCTCAGCACCAGCACCGCCGAATCGATGTACGGCGCGTAGGCGTTGGTCAGGCGGGTCAACATCCAGCCATAACCGAAGGTGGCCACCACCGCCAACGGCGCCAGCCAGGCCCACGCACGCGGGCGCAGCGCGGTGATCGGCAGCGGCGAACCATGGTCGCCACGCAGCCACTGCCACCAGCCCAGCACGCTGATGGCGATGAAGAAGAACTGCAGCACCATGTCCGCGTACAGATGCGAGCGTTCGAACACTGCTGCGAACAGTGCACAGCCGACGATGCCCAGCCACCAGGTGTGCACGTTGTTGCGGCCGGCCAGCAGGATCGAGCCAGCGACGGCGATGTTGGCAGCCAGCTCCAGCTGGAAGTTCGGGTCGGACAGGTTCATCGCCCTATTGTCATGGATCCGCGCCCTGCAGGGAGGGCACGCCATGAAAAAGGAAAGGCCCCGCTTGCGCGGGGCCCTCCATGTCCTGCTTCAGGCGAACGCCTGGATCAGAACTTGTACTGGAACGAAGCAGCCAGCACGTCGCCACGGACCTTGTACTTGCCAGCCAGCGAGTTGCCCTGATTGTTGGTGGTCGGCTGGATGTTCACGTTCGGGTCGCTGGTGAACAGGTGGGTGTAGCCGAAGTTGTATTCGGTGTTCGCCGACGGGGTCCAGCCCACGCCCAGCGACAGCCACTTGCGGCTGGTATCCGGCACGCGGACGTCACGATGAGCGTCGGTGGTCGGGGTCTGGTCCAGCGCGACACCACCGCGCAGGGTGACGGTATCGCTCAGCTTGTAGTCCGCACCCAGCGACACGAAGGTGGTATCGCGATAGCCGAAGTCCAGCACAGAGTCCTTCTGGGCCGAAGCATAGTCGATGGTGACAGAGTCGAATGCGGTCGACCAAGCGGTGCGGGTGACGTCACCCATCACGGTCCAGCGATCGTTGACCTTGTGCGTCACGCTCAGGGTCGCCGACGCCGGCAGCTTCACGGTTGCCTTGCCACTGGTGCTGACGAACTGGCCCGGCTGGGTCTGACCCAGGATGGTCGCAGTGCGGCCATTGTCATTCGGCATCAGGAAGGTGGCATCGCCGCCGGTGATCTTGTGCGTGACCTTGGAGCGGTAGCTCAGGCCGATGTGGGTGTTCTCATCGATCGAGAACAGGCCACCGACCGTCCAGCCCACGGCATTGTTGTCGCCTTCAACGGTCAGCTTGCCATCGGCGCTGCCCGGGGCGTAGCCCGGCACGCGGGCCTGGGCCAACGCAGTACCGAAGTCGATGTTGTTGCTGAGCTCGATGGTCAGGTGTTCAACGAACACCGACGCGCCGAACGAGACGTACGGGTTGACGTCATAGGATGCGGCAAAGCCAAGATCGATGGCCTTCAGGTCGGTCTTCAGGCCGCTGTAGCGACCCACCCAACCATTGTCGTACTCGGTCTTGAAACCAAACGGAGCAGTCAGCGACACACCGAAGTGGGCCTTCTCGCCGATCGGCATGTGGAAGTACGCGGCCGGAACCGGGGCGATCATGCCAGCGTCGCCGCCGTCACCGCCGGTCTGCGCGGCGCCGGTCGGCTTGCGACCCTGGCCCTTGAACTCGGCCTTGAAGCTGATGGCGCTCAGGTCACCCTGGATCAGGGTGCCGTCCAGCTGGCGCATGCCGGCCGGGTTGACGGCGATGATGGAGGCGTCGCCCTCGGCGCTGCCGGAGCCGGCGAACGCACGGCCGAGGCCCTTGGCACTGTTTTCCTTCAACTGGAAGGCGGCGGCGTTGGCATCGGCGGCGGCCAGCGCACCGGCAACGCCGACGGCCAGCAGGGTCAAACGGGCAATGGTGGAAGCGGTTTGCATCGTAGTTCTCTCTCCGGTAAGCGGTGATGGTGCTCTGAGTGCGCCTGCGCCCGGCCGGCCCTGGGGCCCTTCGGAGCGCGCCGGATTCCCCTCCCGACATACGACGCCGTATGCGAGTATTACCCAGAGCTGTTAATGAAACAATAACAGCGCCGGCGGTTTTTTCGTCTCAAAAGCTGAACAGGACCATCCCCGCCACAAGCGCCCGCACGCTAGGCTAATGCCATGTTCGTCTCCCTCCCGTCGCGCAAGAAGGCGGCCCTGCGCTGGGCCACGCCCGTGCTGTTTGCGGCATTGTGGCTGGCGTTCCTGTGGTCGATCTCGCGCCCGGACGATGCCCGCGGCAGCCTCTGGCTGGACTGGGGCGCCCTGTCCACCGGGCTGACCCACCCGCTGGACTGGTGGGCGACCCTGCAGGACGGCAGCGTGCTGCGCCTGTTCACCGCCCTGTTCCTGCACGCGGACTGGTCACACCTGCTGGGCAACCTGGTGTTCCTGCTGATCTTCGGCCTGCCCGCCGAGCGCGTGCTGGGGCCGTGGCGGTTGCTGCTGCTGTTCCTGGTCGGCGGCGCGGTGTCCAACCTGGTGGCGATCTACACCATGGGCAGCCCGGACCAGATCATCATCGGCGCCAGCGGCGCGGTCTCGGCGCTGATCGGAGCCTACCTGGCCCTGTTCCCCGGCGCCCGGCTGGGCGTGGTGATCCCGCTCGGCCTGTTCCTGGAGTTCGTGCGCGCCCCGGCCTACCTGCTGATCGGCGTGTGGGCCGCCTTGCAGGTGGTGTTCGCGCACATCGGCCCCAGCTTCGGCATGGTGGCCTGGTGGGCGCACATCGGCGGCTTCGTGTTCGGCCTGCTCTATGGCGTGTACGTGCGCGCGGCCATCGCGCGCCGGCTGCGCAAGCGCCACGGCTTCTGACCTACCGGGTAGTGCCGGCCGCTGGCCGGCTCCACGCTCACCCGCTCGTAGATCAGTCGAGCATGGCTCGACTCTACAGAATCAAGGCTTGGCCGGGACCGGTGCGGGCTTGGCTTCCGGCGCGCTGTCCACCTTCGGTTCCGGCTTGGCTTCGGGCTTGGCCGCAGCGGCCTTCGCGGCCTTGGCCGCCTCCGCCTTGGCGGCTTCGGCCTTCAGGCGTGCTGCCACCGAACCCGGGTTCTTGAGTTCGGCCAGCGCATCGTTGATCGGGCCGTCGCCCGGCAGCACGGCACCGGCGTGGTAGCCCTCGGTGCCTTCATCGTCGCCGCGCAGGTGGCCCGGCAGGGTCGCTTCGCTGTAGTCGCTGAGGCTGGCCGGCAGTGCATCCTCGGCCGGCGTGGCAGCGGGTTTCAATTCAACGTCCGGCACGATGCCGGTGGCCTGGATCGACTTGCCGCTGGGCGTGTAATAGCGCGCGGTGGTCAGCTTCACCGAATCCCCGTTGTCCAGCGGCAGCACGGTCTGCACCGAACCCTTGCCGAAGGTGCGGCTGCCGACCACGCGGGCGCGCTTGTTGTCGCGCAGCGCGCCGGCCAGCACTTCCGAGGCACTGGCCGAACCGGCATCGGCCAGCACCACCACCGGTGCGCCCTTCAGCAGGTCGCCGGGGGTCGCGTCGAACCGTGCGTCGCTGATGCTGATGCGGCCGCGGGTGCTGACGATGTTGCCCTTGTCGAGCAGATCATCGGCCACCTGCACCGCGGCGGTCAGCAGGCCGCCCGGGTTGCTGCGCAGGTCCAGCACCAGGCCCTTGAGCTGGCCACCGGACTGCTTCTGCAGCTGCTGCACGTGCTTCTGGAAGTCCGAACCGGTATCGGCCTGGAAGGTGCTCAGGCGGATGTAGCCATACCCCGGCTCCAGCAGGCGGCTGCGCACGCTGGTCACGCGGATGGTCTGCCGGGTGAGGCTGACGTCGAACGGCTTCGGCTTGCCTTCCCGCACGATGGTCAGCACCACCTTGCTGCCGGCCGGGCCGCGCAGCGGCTCGCTGGCGTCGATCGCGCTGATCGGCTTGCCGTCGATGGCGATGATCAGGTCACCGGCGAGGATGCCGGCCTTGGCTGCCGGCGTGTCGTCGATCGGCGAGATCACCTTCATGCTGGCGTTGTCCGGCTGCTGCTGCAGCTCCACGCCGATACCCTCGTAAGCGCCATTGGCCTGCTCGTCGAAGGCCTGCGCGTCTTCCTTGTTGAAGTAGGTGCTGTGCGGATCGAGGTCGAGCAGCAGGCCACGTACCGCTGACTGCATCAGCTTCTTGTCGTCCACCGGATCCACGTAGGCGGCGCGCACCGCGTTGTACACGGCCACGAAACGGCGGATTTCCTCCAGCGGCACCTTCGAGGTCACCGCCTCCTCGCTGTTCGCTGCCTGCCCACTGGTTTCCTGGCTCGGGGCGGGCGCGGTCTGCTGCGCCCAGGACAGCGCTGGCAACAGGGCCAGCAAGAGGGTGGCGGTACGGGCTGCGCGCATGGATCACTCCTGTCGACGGTGGCATCGTGCCCAAGGCACATGCGCCGATTATGCGCGAAGCACAGCTAAATTCCCGTTGAATCCGCCCGTCACGCGACGGCGCCGGATTCAGCGCCGCTGCAGCCAGCTGTCCGGATTGACCGGCTGCCCGCCACGGCGCAGCTCGAAGTACAACGCGGTGACGCCCTGGCCGCCGGAATTGCCGACCTTGGCCACCGCATCGCCACGGCTGACCCGTGCGCCGGCATCCTTCAGCAGGGTGTCGTTGTGTGCGTACAGGCTCATGTAGCCGTTGCCGTGGTCGACGATCAGGATCATGCCGTAGCCGGTCATCCAGTCGGAGAACACCACCGTGCCATCGGCCACGGCGGTGACGGTGCTGCCGGCCGGCGCGCCGATCAGCACGCCGCTGCTGGTGCGCCCGTCGGGCAGCTTGCCGCCGTAGCGGGCCAGCAGATTGCCCGACAACGGCCAGCCCAGTCCGCCCACCTTCGGTGCCGGCGCCGAGGCCACCGCGGGCGGCACCTTGGTCGGCGGTGGCGGGCGGCCTTCCGCCTTGGCCTGGCGTGCGGCCTTCTCGGCGGCGGCTTTCTCGGCAGCGGCGCGGCGCGCGGCGGCACGACGCTCGGCTTCGGCACGGGCCGCCGCAGCACGCAGATTGGCCAGCAGCGTTTCCAGCGCCTTTGCATCCTGGCCCAGCGCTTGTTCCTTTTCGCGCTGGTCCTTGAAGCGTTCCTCCAGCGAGGCCACGGTCTGCGCCCGATCACGGCGATCGGCCGCCAGGGTGGCCGCCTGCTGCTTCTGGTCACGCTGCGCGCCCTGCAGCTTCTGCTGGCGTTCGGCGATCTGCGCTTGCAGGGCTTCCAGTTCCTTCAGGTCGGCGGTCAGCGTGGTGATGCGCTGCGCGCGTTCGCGCTGCAGATAGCGGTGATAGGCCAGAGCACGGTTGGCATCGGCCACGGTGTCCTGCGACAGCAGCAGCTTCAGCGGTGCGTGGTTGCCCAGCTGATAGGCCGCGCGCAGCAGGCCGGCCAGTTCGCGGTGCTGCTGGGCCAGGTTGTTCTGCAGGCTGCTGCGGCGCTGCTCGGCTTCGGCCAGGGCACGGCTCTGCTCACGCAGTGCGGTCTCGGTCTGCGCAAGCGCGCGTCCGCTGCGGGCCACCTTCTCGTCGGCCTCGCGCAGTTGCTGTGACGCCTGGCCGCGCTGGCCTTCGATCTGACGACGCTCCTGCGCCACGCCTTTCAGTTCGGTGCGCAGCTTCTGCAGCTTGCGCTCGGTCTCACGGGTGCTCTGCGCCGCGGCGGGCAGTGGCAGGGCCAGCGCGATCGCCAGCGCCAACAGCAGGCAGCGCCCGCCGCGGGCAGCGGCGATGTGATGTCGGCGTGATGGGAAGGCGTTGTCGCGCAAGGGCTTTCCAGTGACTTCAGGCAGTTGCGGGGGCTACCGGGGAATGGTGACATCTCCGCACGCGGCCTGCCAGCCGCACATCCATCGAGGTCCCCATGAAAACTCTTTCCATTCCGCTGCTGTTGGGCGTCCTGCTCGCGGCCGGCCCGGCCGGCGCCCAGGACAACATCAGCAAGGTCAACGGCAGCATCAGCGCCGAACCCGGCCAGCGCTACGGCAAGCTGGATACGGTCAACGGCGGTATCCGCGTTGGCGAAGGCGCGGAAACCAGCAGTATCGATACCGTCAACGGCGGGGTGAAAGTGGCCGATCGGGCACGCACCGGCAAGATCGAGACAGTCAACGGCGGCGTGCGCCTGGGCCGCGAAGTCATTGCGCATGGCAGCGTCAGCACGGTCAACGGCAGCATCTTCAGCGACCGTGGCAGCCAGATCGAAGGCGGCGTTGAAACCGTGAACGGTGGCATCGGCCTGGTCGAAAGCCGCGTCGGCAAGGATGTGGAGACCGTCAACGGTGACATCACCGTGGGGATCGGCTCGCAGGTCAACGGCGGTGTGCACGTCCGCAAGCCCAATTTCAGCGTCTCGCTGACTGCCAGCCGCAAGCCGCGCGTGATCATCGGCCCCAATGCCGTGGTCAATGGCCCCCTGCAGTTCGAACGCGAGGTGGTGCTGTACGTGCACCGCAGCGCCCGCATCGGGCCGGTCACCGGCGCCGAGCCGATCCCGTTCGACACCGAAACCGCCCCGGCGGACTGAGCCACCGCGCCTTTCGGTCCGGTGATCCTCGCCCAACCGGTCGTGCACAACGTACGGCCACCCTTTGTTACCCAGGAATCGACGATGCCCCGCAAACTCCTCCTGTGCCTGGCCGCCGCGGCCGCGCTCAGTGCCTGCAAAGGCGAAGATACGCCGGCCGCCACGCCAGCCACCGATACTGCGGCCGCCAAGCCCGCCGCCCATTCGTTCTCGCCGGACATCAATGCCGGCGACTTTGCCGAGATGGTCAAGACCCTGGCCTCGGATGAGTTCGAAGGCCGCGCCCCGGGCAGCAAGGGCGAAGAGCTGACGGTCAACTACATCCGCGACCAGATGCAGCGCATCGGCCTGCAGCCCGGCAACGGCGACAGCTGGTTCCAGGATGTGCCGATGACCGAGACCACGGCCGACGAATCGACCGTGCTGAAGATCACCCAGGGCGGCAAGACCACCGAGCTGAAGTTCGGCACCGACATGGTGGTCGGCACGCGTACCGGCCAGGCCGAGGTCAAGGTCGATGCCAGCGACCTGGTGTTCGTCGGCTACGGCGTCGATGCACCGGAGCAGAAGTGGAACGACTACGCCGGCCAGGACTGGAAGGGCAAGACGGTTGTCATGTTCGTCAACGACCCCGGCTTCCACGTCGATGACGAGAAGCTGTTCGACGGCAAGCGCATGACCTACTACGGCCGCTGGACCTACAAGTTCGAAGAGGCCGCACGCAAGGGCGCCGCCGCCGCGCTGATCGTGCACGACACCGCCGGCGCCTCCTATGGCTGGGATGTGGTGAAGAACTCCTGGGCCGGCCCGCAGTACGACCTGCCCGCCAAGGATGATCCGGAAGCCCGTATCCCGGTGCAGGGCTGGCTGAGCGCGGAGGCCGCCAAGACGTTGTTCGCCGGTGCCGGCCTGGACCTGGCGCAGGCTTACAAGGACGCCAGCAAGCGCGGTTTCAAGCCGGTGCCGTTGAAGGCCACCGCAGCGGTTGATCTGAAGAGCCGGATCGCGCAGAAGCAGTCGCGCAACGTGGTGGGCGTGCTGCCGGGCAGCAAGCGTGCCGACGAGGCCGTGCTGTACATGGCGCACTGGGACCACCTGGGCAAGCACGAGGGTGAGGCCGGCGACAACATCTACAACGGTGCGGTCGACAACGCGACCGGCGTGGCCGGCATCCTCGAGGTGGCCGAAGCGATGGCCCACCAGCAGCCGAAGCCGGAGCGTTCGGTGGTGTTCCTGGCCGTGACCCTGGAAGAGTCGGGCCTGCTCGGTTCGAAGTACTACGTCGCGCACCCGACCTTCCCGCTGGACAAGATTGCCGGCGTGATCAACATCGACGCGATGTCGGTGGCGGGCCGCGCCAAGGACGTGACCGTGACCGGTTTCGGCAGCTCGGAGCTGGAAGACATCCTCAAGCCGCTGGCCGCCGCCCAGGACCGCACCCTGCACGGTGAGACCTCGGTGCAGAGTGGCTTCTACTTCCGTTCGGACCACTTCAACTTCGCCAAGGCCGGCGTGCCGGCCCTGTATGCCGATGGCGGCGAGGACCTGCGCGAGGGCGGCGTGGAGGCGGGCCGCAAGGCCGCCGCCGACTACGGTGCCAACCGCTACCATGGCCCGAAGGACGAGTTCGACGCGGCCACCTGGAAGCTGGACGGCACCGTCGAAGACCTGCAGCTGATGTACGGCGTCGGCAAGGAACTGGCCGGCGGTGATCGTTGGCCGAACTGGTACGAGGGCAACCCCTTCAAGGCGGCCCGCGACGCGATGATGAAGGACAAGGCCGCAGCCAAGTAGAGTCGAGCCTGCTCGACTGAGTATCGTTGAGGTCAAAGCGGCGCCCCACGGGGCGCCGCCTTTTTTTTGCGCTCCGCCATGGGTGGGTGCCAACCTTGGTTGGCGCCTCTTTAC
>NZ_JAOEDV010000088.1:0-17140 GCF_029837545.1 Stenotrophomonas sp. GD04024
CCCGGCCCGCAGTCGATGCTGTACTCAACAATATCTACACCGTGACGGGTCAGCTCAGCCGACCACGGTCCCGAAGGGGATTTGGTGATGTCGATCAGACGGCGGGTGTCCAGGTAGTCCAGTTCCCGGCGAACCTCCAGCGCGGTGGCATCCGGGTACATGTCCTGGGCGGCGCCGGCCAGGACGGCTTCACCGATCGGATAGGGGCGTGAGCGATCCAGCACCAGCAACATCAGCCAGCGCAGCTGCTCCCGGCGCAGCTTGTCCAGATCCGGGCCTTGATTTCCGTGACTCACGGCGTGTTCCCCTTGCTTTGCATGTTCGTGATCTTCGAGGCCACTGCATCAAGCTTTGCCTCGATAACGCTCTGTCCGCGGGCATAGTCCTCGCGGCGGACGTAATCCTTCGCAACTTCCAGGCGGAAGTCGGTGAGGTGACTCTCAACCTCACGCCAGCGCTTGCTGTCGTTGATCAGGATCGCCAGCTGCTGATCGGTGCGTTGTTGTAGCTGGTTGACCAGCCAGCGGCCGCCGGCGATCAGGCCGCCAAGCAGCGTGATGCCGATGCCTGCGAACCACACCAGGTAGAGCGGTTGCACTTCAACGATCATGGGTTGGTCTCGACGGGTGGGCGCTGTCCGGTGAGGACGCCGATGACGCGCTGGCAGGAGCGGACGTGGTCTTCAGCTTCGGTGACGATTTGAAGAGCAGTGCCTGCAACCTCTGGACGTAGTTGGGCGCTCGCATCACGTTCGACGGCGCCAGAGACGGCTTGGGACAGGCGGGCGGTGTGACAGGTGGCGAGGTCGTCGCGCAGCTGGAGATTGCCAGCGCGCAGGTCAGCCACAACAGCAGCAGGGATGGACGCGGACTCCTCCCGATCATCTTCATGTTGGTCTCCGATCTGGGCCATTTCCCTGGCCTGGGTATGCTCGGTGTCGCGAGCATTGCGCTCGCTTTCCAGTTGCGATTGAAGCGTGGTCACGCGCTGCTGCGCCCTGGCATCACGGGCTTGGGCGTCCAGCGCATTGCCGCGATAGAGAAGTGCTGCGGCAATGGCGACCAGCAGGAGCACCAGCAGCAGGGCGACCGTTGCGGTCAGGGTGCGGACCATCAGTACCGGCCCTCGCACATCGCGCGCTCAGCGGTGCGGCGGCGCTCCAATCCCTTATAGGACTTGCCGCCGGCATTGGCCCAGTTGCTCAGCTGGGCACATGCGAGGTCCCAGCGGCCTTGATTGGCGTAGACACGGATCCGCGGCTGCTGACCGTTGCGCAGCGTGCACAGGCCGTCCTTGACGCCAGCACCACCCGGACCGACGTTGAAGGCGAACGACGTCAGGGCGGCCGCCTGGTAGTCCGTCATCGGCACCTTGATGCAACTCTGCACGGTGTTCCAGGCGACGCCGAGGTCCGACTGGAGCAGGCGCTCGCATTCGGCGCGGGTGTAGGTGCGCTGTTCTACCTTGGCCGTGTGGCCGTAGCAGACCGTCAGCTTGCCGACGACATCACGATAGGGCTGGGCCGAGTAGCCCTCGAAGGGCTGCACCAACCCGAGCAGCAACGCCAGCATGGTTGCCAGCATTCCGCCCGCGATGGGCAGTGCCTTGTTACCGGGTTGCTCTGCTGCCATGCGCCATCTCCAGGGAAAGATGGCCGACGGGCAGACGAGGATGCCCGCCGGCCAGGTGCGCCATGCGCACACCAAACCGATGGGCAGAGTTTCAGTCTTTGACTGCTCGTCGTCTTTGAAACTGGTTTCGAGGAATCTCACGCGCGCGCGTGGGACTGTGCAGATCCCTTCGCGACGTGCGTAGCTGCAGAAGACTATTCGCCCTTGGGCTTATGCGCTTCCCACCAGCTGTTGACAGAGGTAGCGGGCGGTGTTTCCGGTTTGGAAGGTTGATAACCAGGATTTACAGCGGAAGGTGCGATCGCCGCAGGACCCGGGGCTTCTACCCTGGGAATTTCAACGTCTCCACATCGCTTGGCGGCAAAAGCCCCCTGAAGCTGAGCTCGCCTTTCCACTGACGTCCTCTTTGCTTCATTCCGTTCGATCACATTTCCGATCCCAAAGTCACCCAAAAAGCTGGCAATGGACATGCCGCTGAACTTTGCTTGCTGCTCGACCTGCCTATCAAAGGCATCCACCTTGGATAGTTCAATTCGGATCTGCTCACAAGAATAGTTCAGCGTCTCGTAGCTCGTTACCGGCTGCAGACGCCCATAACGCTTGGTGGCACACCCACTCAAGGCCGCTGCCATCAGCACGCTGGCGACGACGAACTCTACTCGCTTCATTACTCCCCCTTGCTTGAGACCTGTCATTAGCGCGCTCTTCGTAGCACTTAATGCCTATGTGATTGGTCGCTTTCGTATCCCCCGGGCCACGCCGTCCTCAACGTCTTGAGTCAGCAGAGCCATCAACAGACGTGACGCCGCCGCTCGACCGGCATCGGAAAGTGCCCAAAACGTGTCAATCACTTCGTTGAACTGCGCAATCTGCTCCTCCTCCATTCCAGGCCTAGCAACGCTCCTTTGCCCGGTCAGCACGTAAAGAGGATCCAAACCGTTCTCGGACCAGCCAGCAAGCTGGGCTGCCGTTGGCGATGTTGCTCCCTTTTCCCAATCGATGACGGTGCGCTTCGACGCCCCAACTACTTCCCCAAAGGCGGTCTGACTCAGACCGAGGCGAATTCGCTCCTCACGGAGCCGAAAGCCAAGAGTGCGAATTAATTCACCCATAAGTGTTGACATGTGCAGATTTCTGCACCAGTCTTATCCCGTCCGGTTTAAACAACACCGCAAGGATACGACATGGCTCAGCACCTGCCTCCCGGCCGCGACTTGATGAACAAGGTTCGCGCCGGCATGACCCTCCAGAACACCACTGTCAGCGCTTGGTGCCGCAAGAACGGCATCAATCCCAGCGCGGCCCG
The DNA here is from genome assembly GCF_029837545.1 of Stenotrophomonas sp. GD04024. NCBI lineage: Bacteria > Pseudomonadati > Pseudomonadota > Gammaproteobacteria > Lysobacterales > Lysobacteraceae > Stenotrophomonas > Stenotrophomonas sp. GD04024. The sequence goes on from NZ_JAOEDV010000088.1 coordinate 2,938, forward strand.
CCAAGCCATCTACGGCACTTGGGCTGGGCCGAAGGGCAAGGCTCTGCGCGCCACTCTGCTCAGGGCAGCAGGCGTGAAGGACGTCGCATGAACGCCCCCGGCCGCCCCCTGGACGAGGTGCCCACCCGCGAACTGGAGCTACTGCTCGCTTCAGCCCGCGATCAGTACGCCACCGCCGTGAACAACTGGCAGCGCGCCGTCGAGTCAGACGCGCCTCTGGCCAACACCCTGCCGCTGGCCGGCGCCGTCGACGCAGCCGACCGCCGCGCCGTCCGGATACTGAAGGAACTGGCGCGCCGCCAGCAGGACGCTGCGGCATGAGTGAGCAAAGCATCTTCGCCCGCCTACTGTTCGCTCTGGCCGGGCACAGCCGCACCGGCCTGCGCCTGAAACCGATCGCCGACGGCATCGGCGAATCCCCCAGCACCACGCTGCGCAACCTGCAGCGCCTGGCCGAAGACGGCCTGGTCGAACGCTCTCCCTTCGACCAGGACAACTGGCGCCTATCCCCCCGAATCGTCCAGATCGCCTTGGCTCATCAAGCAGAGGTGGCCCGTGAAGAGCGCCAGCTGGACGACTTCAAGAACCGCTACAGCCGTAGCCCCAACTGATGACGAGGACCGAAATGGCAGAGAAGCAACCCAACAAGCGCGGCGCCAAGCCGCTCGCCCAGGCCGAGCCGATTGTCCAGGATCTGGACGCGGACAAGCTGGCCGAGCGCAGCCAGGAGCTGGTTACCCTCGGCGAGCACCATAGCGAGGTGGTGGATCAGTTCGGTGACGGCCTGCCGTGGCACCCGGACCACTACGAGAACGCCATTCGCAGCGAACTGCGTCGCGGCTGCGAAGCCTTCATTCGAGCAGGCCGCTACCTGGTCGTCGCCCGCGAATGTGCAATGCACGGCGAATGGCGCGGGATGCTTGAGCGCCTTGGAATCGGCAAAGACCAAGCCCTCCGGATGATGGAGGCTGCCCGCAGGGTGTCGGCACTGCCAAATGTCGCGAATTCGCGACATTTGATCGAAGCCACCAAGAACCACAGCCGCCTGATCGAGTTGCTCTCGCTGCCGGAGGAACAGTTCGCCGAACTGGCTACGGAGGGCGAAACCAACGGCCTGACGCTGGACGACGTGGAGCACATGTCTTTCCACGAGCTCCGTGCCGCGATCCGCGAAGCCCGTGCCGATCTGGATGCCAAGGATCAGCGCATCACCAAGTTGAGCGACGATCTCAACAAGGCGGAGGAGAAGACGGCAAAAGCTCAGAAGAAGTGGAAGAAGGCCACGCCTGACGAGCAGTCCCAGGAGCTGCTGACCCATCTGGAACAGGCGGCCGGCCAAGTGCGCATCGCCATCGCCAGTGGCAGCGAAGAAGCCGGATTCAGCGGTGCAGTGATCACGCTCATGCAGCACGCCGAGCAGCACGACCTCAATGTTGATGAGCAGGTGGCCGGGATCATCGCCAGCCTGATCAACGACCTGCGCCTTGTCCGCGACCACCAGGAGGTGGGCGTCACGGTGATTCATGACCGCCGCCTGGCCGACTGGAAGCGGGAGGGCTGATATGGCTCTCAGCGCCAGCTTGATCGAGCAGGCCGCTGCCGACCTGCTCTGCGCCGGGCACGGCCAGAAGCGCGCCATTGCCGAGCGATATGCCGCCGAATGGGGCTGCAGCGTACAGACGTTGTATCGGCAGGTCTCGAAGCTGACCTGTTCGCTGAAGCCGCGCAAGCGCCGCAGCGATCGGGGCAACTCCGACTGGACCCAGCAGGAACTGGAACTGATTTCCGCTGTGTTGCTGGAGTCGCGTCGCGGCACCGGCAAACGCCTGGCCAGCATCGGCGAGGCCATCGACATGCTGCGCGCCAATGGCATGGTGCGCGGCGAGACTGTGGATGCCGGTACCGGCGAGATCCGACTGCTGAGCGAGAGCTCAGCAGCCAAGGCCTTGCGCACCAACCGCTTGCACCCTGATCAGCTGTCGGCACCCGCACCGAAGGTACAGCTGGCCAGCGAACATCCCAACCAGGTGTGGCAGGCCGATCCAAGCCTGTGCGTTCTGTACTACCTCAAGCGGCAGGATGGCCTGCATGCGATGCCGGCAAGCGAGTTCTACAAGAACAAGCCCAAGAACCTGGCTCGTGTGGAGAACGAGCGTGTCTGGCGCTACGTGTTCACCGATCACACCACCGGCGCTTTCTACGTGGAATACGTGCTGGGCGCGGAGAGCGGCGAGAACCTGTGCCGCACCTTCATCAACGCCATGCAGTACCGCGGTGCGGCTGACCCCTTCTGTGGCGCACCGACGATGGTGATGGTGGACCCTGGCAGCGCCAATACGGGTGCGATGTTCAAGAACCTGTGCGCGGCCCTGGGCATTCGCATCTGGATCAATCAGCCGGGCCAGCCGTGGGCAAAGGGCCAAGTCGAAAAGACCAACGACCTGATCGAACGCAAGTTCGAGCACCGCCTTCGCTTCGACAACGTGCAGAGCTTGGAGCAGCTCAACGCATCGGCGTGGCGTTGGATGCGCAACTTCAATGCCACCGCTCAACACACCCGGCACAAGTCCTCGCGCTACCAGGCGTGGATGACGATCAAGCCCGATCAGCTGCGCCTGGTACCGGCGACCGAGGACTGCATGAAGCTGGCCACCCGCGCACCGGAACTGCGCAAGGTCAACCCGCTGCTGCGGATCAGCTTCCTGGGCAAAACCTACGACGTGTCGGGCGTGCCGGGCGTGATCGTGGGCCAGAAGCTCACGGTCGCCCGCAATGCCTTCGGTAGCGAGTTCGGTGCGCAGGCGCTGTTCACAGACGATGCTGGCCGCGACACCTGGTACACGATGGAGCCGCTGGAAGCAGACGCATACGGGTTCACCGGTGCGGTGGCGGTCGGCACATACCACGCGCACGCCGACACCCCGGCGGACACAAACCGCAAGCGGGTCGAGCGCCTGGCGATGGATGCCGAGACCGACGAGCAAGCCAAGGCGCAGCGCAAGGCCAAGGCAATGCCGTTCGGTGGCCGTATCGACCCCTACAAGTCGGTGCAGCAGGCGCCGGAGATCCAGCACCTGCCGCGCCGGGGTCATCGCGTCGACGTCGCGGTCCCCGATGTGGTCGAGGCCCCTCGCTTCACAGTCGGTTCGGTCACGCCCATCCGCGCGGAATTGCCGCCGCTGAACCATGTGGAAGCGGCCATGCGCCTGAAGCCTCTGCTGGAGGCGTCGGGTTCGACCTGGACGGCTGACCACTATGCCCGCACCGCCCAGCGCTGGCCGGAAGGCCTGCCGGTGGATCAGGTCGAGTCCTGGGCGCACGCCCTGGCAACGCCTGAGCGCGGTGGTCTCCGGCTGGTGGAAGGAGGTGCCGCGTGATGGCTTCGCTCGACAGCATCAAGAAAGACGCACGCCTCATCCAGGAACGCGACGGATTCGGCTACTGCCAGGCGCTGGAGATCGCTGCGCGAAAGGCTGGCTTCAACACCTATGCAGCTGCGAAGGCTGCCTTGCAGGGGCGGAGGGCTCGCCCATGACGTTGCGTCTGAAGCGCCTGCTCACCGAGGCCGGCATCAAGCAGGGAGACCTGGCCAGTGCTGCAGGTCTGAGCCGTCCGGCCCTCAATGCCTTGATCAACCACGGCCAGTTGCCCACCAGCTGCGATCCGGCAGCGGTGCGCGCTGCCATCAGTTCCTGCCTGACCCAGCACGGCGTGACCGACGCCCACTGGCATGAAAAGGAGGGGCCGACGTGCTCCAACACGCCGGCCCCGGTTTCCCCACCGCAAGACACCGATAACGACAACGACATTCACGACGAGGAAGATCCCATGCTACTGCGTTTTCAGGCATTGACCCCACAGGCCAAGCGCCACTTCGGCCTGACCACCAATCCTTTCGCCGATCCGGCCAGCGCCGACGAGGTGTTCCTCTCCCCGGATATCCGCTATGTCCGCGAGAGCATGTACCAGGTGGCCCGTCACGGCGGCTTCGCTGCGGTGATCGGCGAGAGCGGTGCCGGCAAGAGCACGCTGCGCGAAGACCTGGTCGATCGCATCCAGCGCGAGGAGCAGGCCGTCATCGTGATCCAGCCCTACGTGCTGGCCAGCGAAGGCAGCGATGCGGTCGGCAAGACCCTGCGCAGCCACCACATCGCTGAGGCGATCATGGCCGCCGTCGCGCCGCTGGCCAAGCCGAAGAGCAGCCCCGAAGCCCGCTTCCGCCAACTGCACGAATCGCTGCGTGACAGCGCCCGCGCCGGTCACAGCCACGTCCTGGTGATTGAAGAGGCCCACAGCCTGCCGCTGCCGACCCTGAAGCACCTCAAGCGCTTCCGCGAGCTGAAGGACGGCCTGCGCCCACTGCTGTCGGTGATCCTGATCGGCCAGCCCGAGCTGGGCGTGAAGCTCTCCGAACACAACCCGGAGGTGCGCGAAGTAGTACAGCGCATCGAGATCATCACGCTGCCGCCGCTGGACAACGAGTTGGGCGCCTACCTGGCGCACCGCCTCAAGCGCGCCCAGGTGCCACTGGACAAGGTGGTGGAACAGAGCGCCATCGACGCGCTGCGCACCAAGCTGGTTCCTTCGCGTGGCGCAGGCTCGCTGCTTTATCCGCTGGCTGTTCAGAATGCGCTCACCGCCGCGATGAACCGCGCCGCTGACCTGGGCGTGCCGACCGTTACCGCCGACGTCGTGCGGGGGGTGTGAGATGGCCATTCGAACTGAAGGCTGGCCGGCCGTAGAAGGCATGGTGGTTGAGCCGCAGACCGACCAGTGGCCGTTGGCGACCCGTGTTGTGGCGGTTCCCTTCGAGATGCAAGACCGTCCTGCACCTGTAAACGTGGACATCCTGCAGGTAGTGATCGTGCCGCGCGCCAACTGGGAGCGCATCACTGCCCATGTGCCGGCCGAAGTGCTGCGGCGTGAAGGGGTGGCTCATGGCTGATTTCAACACCTCTGGGTCGCAGTACCTGCGCAGCTTCGCTTTCTACTTGATGCGCGATGCCGAGCTGCCCGACCGGCAGGTAACGGTGATGCACCGCGACCTGTTCCGCCGTGCCGGCATCGAATGGCGCGACGGCCAGAGCATGGCCTCGCTGCTGGACAGCCTCAACCTGCAGCAGCTGCGAGCGCTGGTCGACCAGCTGCGCGACGGCGATGACGACGAGGAGGAATGATGGCCGTTCCGACCCTCCAGCGTTGCCTTGGCCAGGTGCGCAACCGCAAGCGCCACAGCGCCCAGCACCCACAGCGAAAGAAGTCCATCGGGGTGCTGGTGCAGGACTGCCACATGTTCCCCACAGCGTCGCGAGTGGGGGCTATCCAGGTACAGGACCCTGACTCCAGGCGTGAGTACCTGATCGAGGTGTGGATCCACACCGGCGTGCTGGTGATCTCGCAGAGCACCAACAAGCGCTGGCTGCTGGAACTGGACGAGATTCTGGACCTGGCGATTGCCGCCGGCATTGATCGGGGGGCCATCTGACATGCAGCTGGCCCTGCTGCCGCAAGAGCTGTCCCCACAGACGGTGCTTTTGCAGTTGCAGGGCCGTCGCGGCGCCGTCAACGGCATCACCGCCCGCGACCTGGTGCAGCAGATCACCTCACGTACCAGCACCGCCGACGAGCGCCGCCTGCGCCAGATCATCGAGCAGCTGCGGCGCGAGGGACACCCGATCTGCGCCCACCCGGCTCACGGTTACCACCTTGCCGCCAGTGCGGCCGAACTGGACCGCGCCTGCACCTTCCTGGTCGGGCGCGCCATGACCTCCCTGGAGCAGGTCAGCGCGATGAAGCGCGTTGCGCTCCCGGATCTGTACGGACAACTCGGGCTGGACAAGCCCGCTACCGACGAGGAATCCAACCATGAACCATGAACGTAACTCCGATGTGCTGTATGCCGCCGCGAACACTGCCCGCGAGCTGGAGAACAGCGGTATCGAGATCCTGGGCCTGCACAGCAATGGCCGTCGCGCGGTGCTGATTCTGGACCGCCCTCCCACGATGGTGGGTGGCCACCTCAAGCGCCGCCAGCCCAACGGCAGCGGCGGGCAGGACCGCGTGATGGCCGCTGAGTACCAGGGCGTGCAGCTGGAGTGGACCCAGCGTCCTCCGATGCTGCGGGAGGTGGCTCATGGCTGAGCGCGGCCAGTTCCTGGTGGTCCCTGCTGAGTGGGTGGGTGGCGACACCTTCACCGACTCGGCCAAGGCGATCGAAGACGCCCAGGCCCGCAGCAAGGTCGACGGCAAGCATCGCGCGGTGGTTTGCGTGGTCGCTCGCACCACGCCCAGCCCTGCACCGGTCATCGTGCTGACGCGTACGGAAGCCGGCATCACCCAACCGCAGGTGGTTCAGCCATGAGCGCCATCCCCAGCGTCGCAATGCAGCACGCTATCGCCCTGTCACTGGGCGCCAGCGTGGTCCGTTCTGCGGATCTGATCGACCGGGTGATGGAGCACGGCTTCCATTACCGCGGCTATGTGTCCAACGCGGTCGCCAAGGCGGTGCGGTGCGGAATGATCCTGCGCGTCGGCGAAGGGCTGGCCCGCAACTACCGCCTCAACCCCGACTGGAAGATCGACCAGGCGGCGTTGGCCGCCGCGCAGGCGCAGCGTGTGCGTGGTGCCCGGCCGGGTATGACAGGGGCGCAGAAGGCCCGATCTGCTGCTGGCGGTTACGAAGGTCCCGCCTTCGACAAAGACCCGCTGACGCCTTCCATCGGCACCGTATGTCAGTCCCAGGAGGATCTGGAAGGCGAGCTGCCGCCTTACCTCGGTGGTCGCCTGGTCGATTCGCTGCATAACCACTTCGATCGCATCTTCGGCGGGGTGGAGTGATGGCACGCACCGGCCGCCAGCGCTACGACCACCTACGCGCGATGCGCTTTGCGCTGTGGGCTCGTACTCAGAACCCGCGCCAGCTCACACCACAGCGCATTTCCGGCCTGCTCGGCATCTCGCTGGATGCCGCCCGCCGCTGGCGCGCCGACTGGTTCACCGCAACCAGCCCTATCCATGTCGAAGGCGTCCCCGACGTCCTTCGGCCCACTCAACCGTTTGTCACCCCCGCCGCCCAAGGAGGCGCCCAATGACCCCATCCATTCCCGAAGGCTACCGCGAGGACCGTAACGGTCGGCTGGTGCCCGAGGCACAGATCAAGCCGATCGATCTCGCGCGTGACCAGCTGGTGCAGGAGAAGATCCAGCGCGCCCTGGAGCTGCGCGAAGCACTGCGCACCTTCAAAGCGGATACGTTCGCCGATATCGGCGCGTTCGTGCAGCTCAGCGGCGAGCAGTACGGCGCCAAGATCGGCGGCGACAAGGGCAACGTCAGCATGTATTCCTACGATGGCCGCTTCAAGATCCTGCGCGCCTGCCAGGACACCATCCAGTTCGATGAGCGCCTGCAGGCCGCCAAGGCACTGATCGATGAGTGCCTCAACGACTGGACCGAAGGCTCGCGCGCCGAGCTGCGCACCCTGGTCAACAGCGCCTTCAAGGTGGGCCAGGACGGCAGCATCAAGACTGCAGAGGTGCTGTCACTTCGCCGGCTGCAGTTCGATGACGCCCGCTGGCAGCGGGCAATGACCGCGATCAGTGATGCGGTGACGGTGGTGGGCAGCAAGACCTACGTGCGGTTCTACGAGCGCGACGCACGTGGCCAGTACCAGCCGATTTCTCTCGACGTGGCGGGGGTCTGACATGCCGAAGATCCGAGACACCTGCACCTTCCGCTTCGACGGCGTTCGCGGTGCACTGAATGCCAGCACCCTGGCCTTGGCCGTGGAGATCGCCGACCGGGCAGCACGGGCCGACGTGGAGATCCACGCGCCCGCCGTGAAGCTGGACGGGCTGCGCTTCTTCGATGTCACCTGCGGCAACATCCAGGGCGAAGACGCGACCGCCGCCCGCTATGCCATCCGTCAGGCAGTGCGGTACATCGAGGCGCGCGGAGACGCACTGCCCTGGCGCCTGAAGCGCCACATCTCCCAGCCGGCGCTGCTGCACTTCGAAGAACGCACCGACCCCGAGGTGGCCACCACCGGGCCGCGTCATGCCTGCGTCAACTGCGACATGCCCACCGGTGCGCTCGAGTCGCCCATGTGCGGCCCCTGCGCTCAGCAGGCGGTGGGCGCGATGACTGCGACCACGGCCGAGGCGATCCGGCGAATGGACGGACTCGACTTCATCTGTGGCCTGCGCGACCCGCAGACAAAGCAGAACGTGGCCGTGGCCATCGCTCGCCAGGTCGGGCATGGCATGGCCGAGAAGTGTGAAGCACAGGCGGAAGCGGCCCTCGACGCCATTCTCAAGCTATTGCTCCATCCGCCGGTGGTGGTGTGGCAGGGCCGTTACTCCCTCAATCCCTCGGAGAATGACCATGTTCGTACGTAACCTGGTGCTGTTCCGCTTTCCGACCAGCACCGACTTCTCCGAAGTCGAATCCGTGCTGCCGTATGGCGTTCTGAAGCCGGTTGGATCGCTGGAAATGAACTCGCGCGGCTTCATTTCCCCCTTCGGCCGCGAGGAGCAGGAGCGCCTGTCGTGCCGACAGGGCGACTTCCTCTGGCTGACGGTGGGTGGCGAGGACAAGATTCTGCCCAGCGCGGTGATCAACCGTGCGCTGGAGAGTCGTCTTCAGGTCATGGAACAGGAACAGGGGCGTCGACCGGGGGGCCGCGAGCGCAAGCGCATGAAGGACGACATCTTGCACGAGCTGCTGCCCAAGGCCTTCGTCAAGAACACTCGCCACGATGCGATCCTGGACCTGACCCACGGCTATGTGGCCGTGGACACCTCCAGCCGCAAGGTGGGCGAGGCCTTCGTGTCGGAGATCCGCGGCCTGCTGGGCGGCTTCCCGGCAGTCCCGCTGAATGCCCAGGTCGCGCCGCGCTCGATCCTGACCGGCTGGATCGCTGGCGAGCCGCTGCCGGACGGGCTATCCCTTGGAGAGTCCGCCGAGCTGCGCGATCCGGTCGAGGGTGGCGCCAAGGTGCGCTGCAGCGACCAGGAACTGCGCAGCGACGAGATCGACAAGCACCTGGATGCCGGCAAGCAGGTCACCAAGCTGGCCCTGGTGCTGGAGGACGCATTGTCCTTCGAGCTGGGCGATGACCTGGTGGTGCGCAAGCTGAAGTTCCAGGACGGCGCGCTCTCCCAACTGGAGCAGGCCGATGCCGACGGCCGCCGCGCCGAGTTCGACGCCCGCTTTGCCCTGCAGAGCGGCGAGATTCGCCGCCTGTTCCTGGTGCTGGAACAGGCCTTCCACCTTTCAACGAACCCGTGAGGCCCGCCATGACCATCAAGCGCTACAAGATCGAACGTGACTGGGGTGAAGGCCAGGTACAGCTTGAGATCGACCACAGCATCCTGACGCCGGAGCTGGCGACGGAAATCAACAAGTTCTGGACCGGTGCCGATGAGCGCCTTGGAGAAGCCGACGGCGACGCGGTACTGGCCGTCATCAAGATGGCGGGTGCCGAGTTCATGGGGTGGGTGCTGGACGTGAACTCCAGCTACTCGACCGAGGGTATGCAGCGCGAGTTCGATCAGCTGGAGGGCTGGCCGTCGCCCCACGGCATCCGCTTGGTCGATTGGGACGACCGGCCCGATCTCGATTCCTGCCTCATGCAGGTCGAGGAAGTGGAGGTGTCTCATGGATGAGACCGTGTACGACGACGCAGGGCGTGCCTATAAGCAACTGCATCTCGGCGGCGTCGATGACGACGACCAGCGCTGCCTGCGTTGCGGATCGCCCGGCCTGGACACGGGCTGGGAGTGCAACGACTGCGGCTACGACAACATGCCGCACTACGTTGAGCCAAAGAAGGACCTGAACGACGGCCAAGAAAGGGGCCGCTGATGCGCCGTGATCCGCTGACGAAGAAGTCCCAGGTAGCCGCCGTCCTGAAGGACGGTGGCCGTATCGTGCCTGGCGTGCGCGAAGGGCTGCTGCAGTTGCTGGACCATGCGGGTCAGGAAGTGCCGGCATGGCAGACCGCCCTCCGGGCCGCTCAGGGCGCAAGGAGCAAGGCATGACGCGCGTTCGCAAGGCCGGCGACGGCCGTAACCGGGTGCTGGCCGCGATCCACGCCGGCGCCAAGAAACTCGGCCTCTCCGAGGACGTCTACCGTGACCTGGTTGAGCGCGTCTCCAAGGAGCACGGACCCGCCCAGCGAAGCGCCGGCAAGTGCGATCGCCGGCAGCTCGATGCGATCGCCAACGAACTGCGCCGCCTGGGTGGCATCCCCGCCAAGGCAGCGTATGCGGCCAAGCGCTGGGCCGGCCGGCCCAAGGGCGACCTGTCCCCGCAGCTGTCCAAGATCGAAGCCCTGCTGGCTGATTCTGGGCGTGAGTGGGAATATGCCCATTCGGTGGCCCGCCACATGTTCAAGGTAGGACGCCTGGAATGGTGCAACCCGGATCAGTTGTCCAAAGTGATTGCCGCTCTTCAGATCGATGCCAATCGCCGCGCCCGTCGGGAGGCACCTTCGGCATGAAGTCGATGGAGGCCCGCCGCAACGAGCTCTTGGCCAATGCCGCTTCGGCGGCGGCTACGGCTGCGCGTGCGCTCGGCCTCGGCGACGACTTCGCAGAGCAGATCGGCGCGGCGGTGGCGGACACCTTGGCCGAAGACTGGGGCGGCCAGACCATCTACTTTCCCCAGGACGCCTCATTCAAGCTCAGCCCACGCGAGCGTGAGATACTGGACGCCCACCGCAATGGGGCTACAGTTCCGGGCTTGGCGAAGCGATACAGAATGTCTGAGCAAGGGATCCGCAAGCTGCTCGCCAGGGCGAACTTCCGGGATCGTAACCTCAATCAGATGAGTCTGTTCCGCACAGCGCCCTGATTGCACCAGGCGCAATGGCTTTCCATCTCGATCCGCCATTGCCAGCTTTCTTCCGGGGTCTTCCGGCTAGATATCTCGCAGCCCCCCCCTGATATATCTCACCCCTAAACACCATGCAGGAGTCGACGATAGTTCATTGCCCGCCTCCCTTCTTCCCAACCAATCGCTTGATCCACTGCTTCATCTTCCCCGAACCTTGCCGCGAAACCGCAGCGTCATACACGAAATCCCGGAAATCCTGCGCTCCATCCTGCGAACAGATCCCTCCGTTCGCACAAAAACTGTTCACCAGTACGCTGTCTGCACCACACGGTAGACCGAGTTCACAGGCCGCAACCCGCCATGCAAGTTCACTGAGCGGCTCACCGGCCACCTGGTCGGCAATCGCGCGATCGCCCGCCGCCCGTGTGCCCATTCCCGGCGCAATGGCCATGAAGGCTTCCGGGTCGCGCGATGCACGTACCCGCTCGACCAGATCACGGCGGTACTCGGGGCTGTCTAGCAGCGGCTCCCCTTCGGCGAACAACGAGGCCTCCGCAGCCAGGTTGCCCTGTGCGGCCGCCTTGCGCCGCTCGGCCAGCACCCGCGCGGCGCCCAGCTTGTCGCCCGGCACGAAACCACCACAGCGCTGCGCCACGCGTTCGCGTGCCTGCACCATGGCCGGTGCAGCGGTCAGGCCCAGTCCGGCCAGCACGTTGTTGTCCAGGCGGTATCCGCCCGGATCAAGGGCGTACTGCGCGCAGTAGTCATAGACCCGGCTCAGCATCCAGCGCGCTTCATGATTGCCGTCATCGGCCTGCACGCGCAGGCGCTGCGCGTACGCGTACAGGTCAGTGGCTTCCTCGAAGTCGGCGCGCAGGTCCAGCGGCAGCCCCGACGGGAGCGCGTTGCCTCGCTCGACAGCCGACAGGCGGCGTGCCAGTGCTTCGGGCACCACCGGCATCGGCGTGCTCGTGGTGTCCGCCGACAGCGCCGACGTCAGCTCCGACGGCATCGGCACCGCGGAAACGTGGCCGCTGGCCCGATACCCGACCACGCCCAGCACGGCCACCGCCGGCAGCACGAGCAACCAGGTTTTCAGGGTCGGAGCGAAGGCCATCGGCGGCAGTCAGGCGTCAAGGCGCACAGGAAAGCACACAGTTTAGCAAGGCCCGGCAGCCCTGTCTGAACCGGCTTCGTTCATCTCAAGGCATACGGAGACGGCCTGATGGTCTAGCATGGCCCCCTTTCCCGCGATTGCCCCCACCGCCATGCCGTTCCTGGAACTGACCCTGCGCTGCACCGAAGCCACACAGCCCCGCTATGAAAACGCGCTTGAAGATGTGGGCGCACTGGCTGTCACCCTGCTCGATGCCGAGGCCGATACCAGCAACGAGCAGGCCATCCTTGAGCCGGGCGTGGGCGAGACCCCGCTGTGGGACACGCTGGTGCTGAGCGCGCTGTTCCCCGCCGACAGCAATGCGCTGTTGCTGCTGGCTGCGCTGGAGGCCTTCGATCCGGAGCTGGACTGGAGCAGTGGCAGCTTCCGCGCGGTCGAGGATCAGGACTGGGAACGCGCCTGGCTGGACCAGTTCCAGCCGATGGATTTCGGCAGCCGTACCTGGATCGTGCCGTGGAACCATGAGCTGCCGGACGCCGCACAGGCCGCCGACGCCGCCGTGGTGCGGCTGGACCCGGGCCTGGCGTTCGGCTCGGGCACCCACCCGACCACCGCGCTGTGCCTGCGCTGGCTGGACCAGCTGGCCGTGGATGGCCAGCTGCAGGGCCAGCGCGTACTCGACTTCGGTTGCGGCTCGGGCATCCTCGCCCTGGCCGCGCTGAAGCTGGGCGCCGCTGAGGCCATCGGCGTGGACAACGATCCGCAGGCACTGGTTGCCACCGCCGACAATGCCGAGCGCAACGGCGAGCAGGCGCGGATGCAGGTGTACCTGCCGCAGGACGAGCCGGTTGCGACCTATCCGATCGTAGTCGCCAACATCCTCGCCTCGGCACTGGATGCGCTGGCCGAACTGCTGGCCGCGCGCGTCGCGACGGGCGGCCGCATCGCCCTGTCCGGCATCCTGCATGGCCAGGAAGGTGAGCTGCTGCAACGCTACGCGGCGTGGTTCGACGAACTGCAGGCCATGCAGGACGGCGACTGGATGCGCATCACCGGCGTGCGCCGCGCCTGATCGTGGTTGAATGACTGCTGGATCCGAGCCCGCGCCCTGAGCATGTCCGAGCCGAACCCGCCGCGCCGCCCCCTGGCTACCTTCCTGCGCACTGCGCCGGCGGGTGAAGCCGCACCCGCGACCGATGCGCGCATGCAGGACGACGCCGCACCCGCAGCGCCCACGGTGGAACCTGCGGCCGATCCCATCGAGCCAATGCAACCGCCGGCGGCAGAAAGACGACACGATGATGACACTTTCATCGTGGAGGACGTCGCGCCCCTCGAACCGGCGCCGGTCGCGGTGTCGGCAGCGGTGGCTGCTGCCAGTGATGCTCCCAGTTTCCTCGGCAGCGCGCGAGCGCGCACGCTGCCGGCACCGCGCTGGCACTGGCTGCTGGTGGCAGGTCTGGCGCTGCTGCTGGTACTGCAGAGCGTGCTGGCCGACCGCGCGCGCCTGGCCGCCGACGCCGGCAACCGTGCATGGCTGGCCCCCCTGTGCGGCGTTCTCCGCTGCAGCCTGCCGCCCTGGCATGAACCCGCCGCGTTCACCATGACCAGCCGCGAGATCCGCCCATTGCCCAGGCAGGCCGGCGTACTGCAGGTACAGGCCAGCATCCGCAACGATGCGCGCTGGGCGCAGGCCTGGCCAGACCTTCGCCTGTCGCTGTCCGATGCCGATGGCCGGGTGATCGGCAGCGGCGTGTTCACCCCTGCGCAGTACCTGGGCGAGCCTCCCGGCACCGCGCAGCTGGAACCGGGCCAGAGCGCACGCATTGCGTTCCGCGTACAGGAGCCCGCCGCATCCACCGTCGCATTCACCTTCGACTTCCTCTGACCAAGCTGAAGGCGCCCAGCCGTGGCAGGTCGAGCACGCTCGCGCTAGACTGACCGCCACCACCTCGTCCGGCCGCGCGCTCCGCGCGCACGGGCCAACCGAATCGGGAACCCCCTTGAACGCTGTCCTTTCTCGTCCTGACAACAGTCGTGGCGCTCCCCGGCCACCGCTGCGCGAACATGTCGCCCAATCCGTGCGCCGTTACCTGCGTGACCTCGATGGCTGCGATGCGGACGATGTCTACGAGATCGTGCTGCGCGAGATGGAGATCCCGTTGTTCGTGGAAGTGCTCAACCACTGCGAAGGCAACCAGAGCCGCGCCGCAGCGATGCTGGGCATCCACCGTGCCACCCTGCGCAAGAAGC
>NZ_JAOEDV010000089.1:0-17125 GCF_029837545.1 Stenotrophomonas sp. GD04024
CAGCGACCCACCCACCCCACCACGGAGGGGCTCCGCCGTTCGCCGGCTCCCGCCGAAGGCGCGCTTTCCACGCAGAAAAAAAATTTCCAGAAACGTGTCGATTCCCAGCGCCCTGGTTCGTTGTACCCAGTGAAGGGCACGCACCACGCGTCCCCACGGGAGACCGCAATGAAAGTGATGGTGATCGTGAAGGCCAACGCCGACTCCGAAGCCGGCCGCATGCCCAGCCAGCAGGAACTGTCCGAAATGGGCGCCTTCAACGAACAACTGGTGGCCGCCGGCATCATGCTGGCCGGTGAAGGCCTGCACGCCACCCAGCGTGGTCGTCGCATTCACTTCGGTGGCACGGCACCCACGGTCGAGGCCGGTCCATTCGGTCCCGCCAGCGAACAGATCGCCGGGTTCTGGCTGTGGGACGTGCGCTCGCTGGACGAGGCCGTCGAGTGGGCCAGCCGTGCGCCGTTCGGCAGCGGCGGCACGCTGGAACTGCGCCCCCTGATCTCCGCCGAAGACTTCGGTGAAGCCTTCACCCCCGACTTACAGCAGCAGGAACAGCGTCTGCGTGCACAGCTGGAAGGCTGACCCGACTCACTCCACGCCGGGCGCGGCCTGGCAACACCCTGTATCAATCAACGGAGCAATGCCATGAAACTGATTCCCTTCCTCGGCTTCAGCGGCCAGGCCCACGATGCAATGGCGTTCTATGCCAAGGCACTCGGTGGCCAGGTCACTTCGGAGATGAAGTACCGCGACATGCCGCCATCCGATGGCTCGCCGGGTTGCAACGAGATGCCGCCGGAAACCCTGGACCACATCGCGCACAGCCAGCTGGAGATCGGCAACGCCATCGTGATGGCGGCCGACGGCCCCGGCGGTGGCGAGGGTGGCTCGACCACCATCAATGTCGACGTCGACAGCATCGAAGAAGCCGAGCGCGTGTTCGCCGCGCTGGCCGAAGGTGGCCAGGTGCAGATGCCGATTGCCGAAACGTTCTGGGCGCATCGCTGGGGCATGCTGATCGACCGCTACGGCAAGCCGTGGATGGTCAACTGCATGAAGCAGCCCTGATCCCATTTCCTCTTTCATCCACAAGGGGCTTTACCGATGAGTGCACCGCAACCACAGATGATCTTCGTCAACCTGCCCGTGCAGGACCTGCAGGCGTCCAAGGCCTTCTTCGCCGCGTTGGGCTACAGCTTCAACCCGACCTTCACCAATGACGATGCGGCCTGCATGGTGATCAGCGAGAGCATCTTCGTGATGCTGCTGACGCAGCCGTTCTTCAAGCAGTTCACCAACAAGGCGATTGCCGATGCGCACAGTCACACCGAGGTGATCACCTGCCTGTCGGCCGACAGCCGCAAGGCGGTGGACGCGATGGTGGACAAGGCACTCGCGGCCGGCGCCAGTGAACCGCAGCCGGCACGTGACTATGGCTTCATGTACCAGCGCGGTTTCCAGGACCTGGATGGCCATCTCTGGGAAATCGCGCACATGGACGGCGAGCCGGGCTGACGGCCGCCGCAGGGAGAACCCTCATGGCTTACGTGGATGCTTACGTGCTGCCGTGCCCGCAGGACAGGGTGGCGGCCTACCGCCGCCTTGCCCGCAAGGCCGGTGCGGTGTGGAAGGAGCATGGCGCGCTGCAGTACATGGAATGCGTGGCCGACGATGTGGAACCGGGCAAGAGCACCTCGTTCCCGCGTGCGGTCAAGGCCAAACCCGGTGAAACGGTGATCGTGGCCTTCGTGGTGTTCCGCTCTCGGGCGGCGCGCGACCGCATCAACGCAAAGGTGATGGCCGACCCTAGGCTGGCGTCGCTGGGCCCGAAGGACATGCCGTTCGATACCCGGCGCATGTTCTGGGGCGGCTTCAAGCCCATCGTTGAAGCGTGAGCCACGGCGCTTGTGCGGGCCGGGCGTGCGTGCTGTGATCGCTGCATGCCTGATCCCGCACTGACGCAGCGCTTTGAAACCCTCTGGCGGATGGAGTCGCCGGTGTTGATCGCGCGCCTGGCGCGGTTGCTCGGGGGCGATGTGGGTCGCGCCGAGGAGCTGGCCCAGGACACCTGGCTGGCCGCGCTGGAGCGCTGGCCGGAGCAGGGCATCCCGGACAACCCCGGAGCCTGGCTGATGACCACTGCGCGCAACCGTGCCATCGATGTGCTGCGCCAGCACCAGCGGGTGGCGCAGCAGCATGCGCAGTGGGGCGAGGAACTGCATCCGGCGGCGCTTCCGGCACCGGATGACAGCCAGGCGCTGGAAGATGACCTGGGTGACGATCTGCTGCGGCTGATGTTCGTGGCCTGCCATCCGGTGCTGCCCGCCGATGCGCGGGTGGCGCTGACCCTGCGCCTGCTCGGCGGCCTGACCACCACCGAGATCGCCCGCGGCTTCCTGCAGCCGGAACCGACCATCGCCCAGCGCATCGTGCGCGCCAAGCGCACCCTGGCGCAGAAGCAGGTGCCCTACGAGGTGCCGCGCGCGGAGGCGATGCCTGAGCGCTTGGCCTCGGTGCTGGAGGCGATCTATCTGGTGTTCAACGAAGGCTATGCGGCCAGTGCCGGTGATGACTGGATGCGCCCGGCACTGTGCGAGGAAGCGCTGCGGCTGGCGCGCATCCTGGCGCACCGGTTGCCGGTGCCGCCGGTGCTGGGCCTGCTGGCGTTGATGGAACTGCAGGCCTCGCGCGCGGCCGCGCGGACCGATGCGCAGGGTACGCCCGTGCTGCTGGACCAGCAGAACCGCGCACGCTGGGACTGGCTGCAGATCGAGCGCGGCCAGCAGGCACTGGCACGCGCACTGGCGGCCGGTGGCGGCCAGGACCCGTACGTGCTGCAGGCGCGCATCGCGGCCTGTCATGCCGCCGCACGCCGCGCCGAAGATACCGACTGGGCGCGCATCGCTGCACTGTATGCGCAGTTGCTGCAGGTGATGCCGTCGCCGGTCGTGGCCCTCAACCGGGTGGTGGCGGTGTCGCGCAGCGACGGCGCGTTTGCGGCCTGGGCGCTGTTGCAACCTTTGCTGGCCGATGCGCGGTTGCAGGGCTATGCGCCCTTGCAGGTGGTGCGTGGTGACCTGCTGCAGCAGCTGGGCCGGGCCGATGACGCGCGCGCGGCCTTCGCCGCCGCCGCCGCGCTGACCGGCAACGCCCGCGAGCGCGAGCTGCTGCTGTTGCGCGCCCAGCGATCGGGGTCAGCGCTCTCTTCCGACAGGAACGGGATCTGACCCCATGCATGGCGTGGCGTGTCGACCAAGGTCGACACCCACCAAAGGCGGGGCGCAGCGCTGCCGAATCCCATTACACTCCAGAGAGATTTCCCTGCTGGAGAGAGCAATGAAACGAGTAGTACTGGGCGTGCTGGCCCTGTCGGTGTCGAGTGCACTGATGGCGGCCACCCCGAAATTCGACGGCGCGCGGATCTCCGCCGACGTCAAGGAACTGGCCTCCGACGCCTACGAGGGCCGCTCGCCGGCCACTGCCGGCGAAGAGAAGACCGTCGCCTACCTCAGCAAGCAGTTCGCCGATGCCGGCCTGCAGCCCGGCGGCGACCTCAAGGACGGCAAGCGCCTGTGGACCCAGGCCGTGCCGCTGCGCAAGGGCGACATCGTCGGCGCACCGCAGCTGGCCCTGCACCAGGGCAGCAAGACCCTGCCGCTGGAACAGGGCAAGCAGATCGCCGTGCGTGCCGCGATGAATGGCGCCAGCAACGTTGATATCAGCAAGGCGCCGCTGGTGTTCCTCGGTTATGGCATGAAGGCACCGGAGCGCAACTGGGACGACTTCAAGGGCGTCGACCTGAAGGGCAAGATCGCCGTGGTGCTGATCAACGACCCGGACTTCGAGACCGGGCAGGGCGACTTCGACGGCAAGGGCATGACCTATTACGGCCGTTGGACCTACAAGTACGAGGAAGGCGCACGCCAGGGCGCGCTGGGCGTGCTGATCGTGCACGAGACTGCGCCGGCCTCGTATGGCTGGGCCACCGTGGCCGGGTCCAACACCAACACCATGTTCGACGTGGTGCGCGACAACCCGGCCGAGAGCCATCCGCTGCTGGAAGGCTGGATCCAGCGCGACCTGGCCGTGGAGCTGTTCCGCTCGGCCGGGCAGGACTTCGACGCGCTGAAGAAGAAGGCGCAGCAGCGCGACTTCACCCCGGTGCCGCTGACCGGCGCCAGCCTGGATGCGAAGTACGCGGTGAAGACCGAAGTGATCACCTCGCACAATGTGGCCGCGCGCCTGGAAGGCAGCCGCCATCCGGACGAGACGATCATCTACAGCGCGCACTGGGACCACATCGGTGTGGGCGAGCCGGATGCGCGCGGTGACCGCATCTTCAACGGCGCCCTGGACAATGCCAGCGGTACCGCCTCGCTGGTCGAGCTGGCGCGCGGCTTCGCCAAGGCCAAGCGCCCGCAGCGTTCGGTGCTGTTCCTGGCGGTCACCGCCGAGGAGAAGGGCCTGCTGGGTTCGGAGTACTACGCCACCCATCCGCTGTACCCGCTGGAAAAGACCGTGGCGGTGATCAACATGGACGGCATGGCGCCGTTCGGCCCGTCGCGTGATTTCGGCATCTACGGTGCGGCGCGCTTCGAGCTGCTGGACCAGCTGAAGGACGTGGCCAAGGGCTGGGACATCCGCTACACCCCGGACCCGAAGCCGGAAGCAGGCCTGTTCTTCCGTTCCGATCACTTCCCGTTCGCCAAGCGCGGCGTGCCGGCGCTGTCGTGGTCGGCCGGCCAGGACTGGGTGGACGGCGGCGTGGCCGCGGGCAAGAAGGCCTCGGAAGACTACACCGCCAAGCGCTACCACCAGCAGGGCGACGAATGGCAGCCGGACTGGGTGTTCGCCGGTGCTGCCCGCGACCTGGAAGTGCTGTACACCCTGGGCGACCAGCTGGCCAACTCGCGCAGCTGGCCGAACTGGAGCAAGGATGAGTCGTTCCGCGCCGTGCGTGACGCCAGCGCCGACCAGCGCAAGTAAGGGAGGGCGCCGGGTTCGCCCGGCGCCTCCCGGGTCGTGCCGGCCGCTGGCCGGCAACCTTGTGATGCTTGCGGAGGTCATGGGGAGCCGGCCAGCGGCCGGCTCTACCAGAACGGCTTCCATCCCCGCTTTCGGGCCCTTCGTCGCAGCCCGCTTGTTTGCCCGGCAGGCCGCCCTATGCTCGGCTCACCCCCTTCCTCCAAGGCGCCGCCGTGTTCGCCAGCCTCTCCCTCATCCTTCGTCACCTGCTCGCCTGGGCCGCGGCACTGTTCGTGGCCGGCATGGTCTGGAGCGGCATTTTCAGCGGCATGAACGATGGCCCCGGCTGGGTATTCGGGCTGCTGGTGATGTTCCTGATGATCTCCGCGCTGGGCAGTGCGGTGACCCACGTGCGGCGGGTCTGGCTGGTGGCCGGCCGCCTCGATGGTGCCACCCTGTCGGGGCGCCAGCGCCGGCAGATCGAACTGCCGATGGATGCCGGCCATGCGTTCGCGGTGGTCGAGGCGGCCGTTGGCGAACTGCCGCGGGTGGAAGAGGTGGAAAGCTCGGCAGGCAGCCTGCAGGTGCGCGCCTATGTGCGCCGCGTCGATCTGTGGAACGGCCGCCAGCCGTCGCGCTGGAACCTGCCGGCGCGGCTGGCGATCAAGCGCAACAGCGTGCTGGCCACGGTCACGCCGGGCCAGGGCACCAGCACCGTCACCCTGCTGTTCGAGCCCGATGCCGGTTGGTGGGCCGACCTGCTGGCACTGGACGAGGGCAGCAACTACGAGAATGCCGAAGCGGTCACCCGCGCGATCAGCCGGCGGGTTGCCGACCAGCGCCGCGACGAGCAGGCCGCCGCCGAACAGACCCAGGTCGAGAAGGAATTGTCGGTAGCGCGCTTGAACCTGCTGCACGCGCAGGTCGAACCGCATTTCCTCTACAACTCGCTGGCCAATGCCCAGGTGCTGACCCGCACCGACCCGGCGCGTGCCGAACAGATGCTCGGCCACCTGATCCAGTACCTGCGCAGTTCGCTGCCGCAGGTGGATGAATCGGTATCCACGCTGGGCGTGGAGCTGGAACGCACCCGCGCCTATCTGGAAATCCTGCGCATCCGCATGGGGGCACGCTTGTCGGTGGAGGTGCAGGTGCCCACTGAACTGCATGGCGTGCACCTGCCGGCGATGGCGCTGCAGACGCTGGTGGAGAACGCCATCAAGCACGGGCTGGAACCGAAGCCCGGCGGTGGCACGATCTGGATCCTGGCGCGCGGCTTCGACGACCACGTCACCGTGACCGTGGCCGACGATGGCCTTGGCTTCGGCCAGGGCACCAGCGGCACCGGCATCGGCCTGAAGAACCTGCGCGAGCGCCTGCGCCTGACCTGCGGTGAGCAGGCCGGCGTGGCGATCGTCGCCAACTTCCCCAGCGGCGTGGCCGCGACCATGACCCTGCCGCAGTCGGGCAAGGAGCGCAGCCATGCCGCTTGAAGCACTGATCGCCGAAGACGAGGAACTGCTGCGGCAATCCCTGGTGGAGCAGCTGGGCCGCCTGTGGCCGGAGCTGAAGCTGGTGGCCGAGTGCGAGGACGGCGCCACGGCGCTGGAGCAGTTGGCCGAGAAGCAGCCGGACATCGCCTTCCTCGACATCCGCATGCCCGGCATCAGTGGCATCGAAGTGGCGCGCGCGCTGTCCGAGCTGAGCCCGCGTACCCAGGTGGTGTTCGTGACCGCCTACGATCAGTACGCCATCGACGCCTTCGAGCAGGGCGCGATGGATTACCTGCTGAAGCCGGTCAGCGACGAGCGGCTGCTGGCGACCCGCGAGCGCATCCTGTCGCGGCTGCCATCGACGCGGCAGGACGATGCCGTGCTGGAGCGCCTGCTGCAGCGATTGGGCCCATCGCAGGCAGGCGCGGAGCGTCCGCCACTGGCCTGGATCACCGCCAGCAATGGCCGCGAGACGCAGCTGATCATGCTGGAGGACGTGGCCTACTTCCGCGCCGACAACAAGTACACCACCGTGGTCACCGCCGCTGGCGAAAGCCTGCTGCGCACGCCGTTGCGCGAGCTGCTGGAAGTGCTCGATCCACAGCATTTCCGCCAGATCCACCGCTCCACCATCGTCAACATGAAAGCGGTGGCAGCGGTGAGCCGCGACGATACCGGGCGCGGCGTGCTGCGCTTGCGCCAGCGAGCGGAAACCCTGGTGGTCAGCCAACCGTTCATGAGCCTGTTCCGCGGCATGTAACCACACCCTGGAGGCACCATGCGCCTGTTCCTGCTTGCCTGCGTCGCTGCGCTGTCACTGGGCGGCTGCGAGAAATCCAGCACCACCTCGATCACCCGTACCCAGGCCAACGGCGTGGATACGCTGTACAGCAAAGGCACCGTGGTCGAGGGTCAAGCGCGGTTCCAGTGCATCGCCAGCCGCAGCGGCCAGTGCCACTATGTGGTGCTGGACCCGGCCTGCAGCACCGATGCGGCCTGCGCCAGGCCGCCGCTGCGCCGGTTCGCGGTGGCGGTGGGCAAGACCGAAGCGATGCGCGACCTGCCCAAGGGCTTCCGCCAGTGCGTCAGCCAGGACCCGATAGAACAATGCCACCGTGAGTGATCACGGTGGCATTGTGGGTCCCCCCGCTTTCCAGAAGGGTCAGTAGGCTGGCTGCAGCGTCAGGTCGTGGTGATGCTCGTTCTCGCCGACATGGTTGAGGCGTCCGACCAGTTCGGAGTGCTGCTTCATGCGCCCGATCTCGGTCATGATGCGGATGTCCTCATGGCGCAGCTCGCGCCGGGCGGTGACCGCCTGCTTGTAGTCCAGCACTTCCGGATAGTGTTCGGCCAGGTCCAGCGCCTCGGCCACGTGCTCGACGCTGTCGGCCTTGGAACTGATGCGGGCGCGGCTGTTGAAGGCCTTCATCCAGCGCTCGAAGCCGGCCGTACGGTCGAACATGTTGGCCATGAACCAGATCACGAACAGGATCGAGATCCACGAGCCGAACACCACGACCACGCGGGTGAAGGTGATGTGGTAATCGTCGCGCCACAGGTAGTTGGTGATCAGGCCGAGGATCAGCAGCGAGGCCGCCTGCCAGCCGACGATCGAGGCGATCAGCCACTGGCACTTGGCCTGGGCCAGCACAGCCACTTCATCGCGGATCTGCTGCTCGCTGAGGCTGCGCCAGTGCGCAACCTGTTTTTCGAACGGGCTGCTGTAGAGCTCGTTGTCGCGAAGCAGTAGTCCCAAACCCTTGAACAAAGCAATCATGGCTGGCTCCTTGTGGAACGTGCGTCGATCAGCATTGGACGGTGTGGCGGGTTCAGTTCTAGCACTTCCAGCGAGCCGTGCAATGGGCGAAATGCCAAGCGCGGTAAGGGTTTTGTCTGAATGGGTGAATGTTGCTGCATTGCAGCATCGCAGTCACAGCCTGCGACAGGATGTCGCAGGGTGAAACGTGCTGCGGCCGCACATGAAACCGCGGCTGAGCATGCAGACCCGCCGCCGGCGCCGTGATTGCCCCGAATCGGGCCCGACCGCGCAACCGGCCCGGGCCGATGCCGACCCGGGCCTGCCTCCAGCAGCGCCGATTCCACCGCGGATCCACGACATGCGTGGAGGGGCACTACCCGGCCGGCTTCAACCCACGCAACAGCATCTCCAGCGCGGCCGTCGCCTGCGCCAGGCGCGCATCGCCATCCTCGCCTTCGGCGATCCAGAACGCCGCCTCGGCCAGGCTGCCGTAGATCAACGACGCCAGCGCCTGCGCATCCACCGGCGTCACCACGCCCTGGGCGATCAACTGTTCGATCAGGCGCTGCATCGACTGCACGCAGTGCCGCTGCGATTCCGGCGAGGCGCCCCCCAGCACTGCACGCGCATCACGCAGCACCAGGCGCTGGATTTCCGGTTCCAGCGCCATCTCCAGGTAGGCGCGACAGCGCTGCACGAAGCCGTCCCAGGCGTCGTCGGCACGCTCGCTGATCGCCTGCAGGCGCAGGTCGGTCTCGGCGTCGAGCTGGGCGACCACCGCCGCCAGCAGGCCCTTCTTGTCGCCGAAGTGGTGATAGAGCGCACCCCGGGTCAGCCCGGCCTGGGCGGTCAGGTCATCCATCGAGGTGGCGGCATAGCCGTGCTCGCTGAACACACGGCGGGCGGTGGCCAGCAGGCTGGCGCGGGTTTCTTCCATCTCGGCGCGGGTGCGGCGGACCATCCAGAGCTCCTTACATACGCAGTGCATGATTATTTACATACGGCGCGTATGAATGTAGCCTCTTATTCATACGCCCTGTATGTATTGTCGTGGCGCCCCGCGCGCCAGGCAAGCCGCCGCTCTGGAGATCCTGATGGCCACCCCTTATCGCGACCTGTTCGCTGCGCCCGGCACGGCCGGGCTTGCCCTGGCTGGGTTGCTGGCCCGCCTGCCGCTGCCGATGACCGGCATCGGCATCATCACCCTGCTGTCGCAGCTGCGCGGCAGCTATGCGCTGGCCGGTGCGGTGTCGGCCACCTTCGTGCTGACCTACGCGTTGCTGTCGCCGCAGGTGTCGCGCTGGGTCGACCGGTACGGCCAGGCACGGGTGCTGCCGTGGGCCGCCGCGGCCAGCGCGACCGGCCTGCTGTTGCTGCTGGCCTGCACCGTGATGGCGGCGCCGGACGCGATGCTGTTCGGCGCGGCGATGCTGGCCGGCTGCATGCCCAGCGTGTCGGCGATGGTGCGCGCGCGCTGGACCGCAATCCATCGCGGCCGCCCGGCATTGCAGACCGCGTACTCGCTGGAGACGGTATTCGACGAGGTCACCTTCATCGCCGGGCCACCGCTGTCGGTGGGGCTGTCGGTGGCGGTGTGGCCGCAGGCCGGCGTGCTGGTGGCGGCCCTGCTGCTGCTGGTGGGCGTGGCTGCGCTGGTGCTGCAACGGGGCACCGAGCCGCCGCTGCAATCGCGCGAAGAAGCCGGGTTGCCTTCGCGTTCTCTGCTGCGGCAGGCGGAGATCCGCCTGCTGGCGTTGCTGATGCTGGCGATGGGCGTGATTGTCGGCACCGTCGATATCACCAGCGTGGCGTTCGCCGAGCAGCGCGGGCAGCCGCTGGCAGCCAGTGCGGTGCTCTCGGCCTATGCGCTGGGCAGTTGCGCGGCCGGCCTGCTGTTCGGTGCGTTGAAGCTGCAGGTGCCGATGCCGCGGCTGTTGCTGCTGGGGGCAGCGGCGACCGCCCTGACCACGCTGCCACTGCCGTGGGCCGGCACGCTGCCCGCGTTGGCGGCGGCGGTGCTGCTGGCCGGGCTGTTCTTCGCGCCGACGATGATCGTGGCGATGTCGCTGGTCGAACAGCGCGTGCCCGCATCGCGGCTTACCGAAGGCATGACCTGGCTGCTGGCCGGATTGAACATCGGCGTTGCGCTGGGCGCGGCGCTGTCCGGGTACAGCGTCGATGCCGGTGGCGTGCGCAGCGGCTTCGTGATCGCGCTGGTGGCGGGCGCCGTGGTGCTGCTGGTCGCGCTGCTTGCCTGGCGTGCGCTGCGCAGGCCTGTTCCCTCTCTCTGCGCTGAAGGAGTCGTCCCGTGAGTACTGCTTCGCCTGCGCATGCCGTGCCCCCTGTGCGCCATCCATGGTGGGCCGTCAGCGCGGTTGGCCTGGCCACGTTTTCGGTGGTCACCACCGAGATGCTGCCGGTCGGCCTGCTGACCCCGATCGCCGAGGCGCTCGGCGCATCCACCGGTACCGCCGGCCTGATGATCTCGCTGCCGGCCCTGCTGGCGGCGCTGTTCGCACCGGTGGTGGTGATCGCTGCCGGTGGCATCGATCGTCGTCGCATCCTGTGTGCGTTGCTCGGCCTGCTGACAGTGGCCAACATCGCCTCCGCGCTGGCGCCCAGCATCGGCTGGCTGCTGGCCGCGCGCGTGCTGGTCGGGTTCTGCATGGGCGGCATCTGGGCCATCGCCGGCGGCCTGGCCGCACGCCTGGTGCCCGCGCACCGCATCGGCCTGGCCACCTCGATCATCTTCGGCGGCGTGGCTGCGGCGTCGGTGCTGGGCGTGCCGCTCGGCGCATTGATCGGCGACGCGCTGGGCTGGCGTTGTGCGTTTGCGGCGATGGCGCTGTTCAGTGCGACGATACTGCTGCTGCAGCCTGTGGTGCTTCCCGCGTTGCCGGTGGCGAGGTCGGTTCGGCCGATGCAGTTCGTGCAGCAGCTCGGCCATCGCGGCCTGCGCCAGGGCTTGTGGCTGACCCTGCTGCTGGTGGCCGGGCACTTCATCGCGTTTACCTATGTGCGTCCGCTGTTGATGGACGTATCGGGGGTGCAGGCGTCGTGGATCGGCGGACTGCTGTTTGCCTATGGCGTGGCCGGCATCGTCGGCAACTTCGTTGCCGGGCCACTGGCCGCACGCCATCCGCGTGGCGTGCTGCTGGCCATCGCCTCGGGCCTGCTGCTGACGCCGCTGCTGTTGCTGTGGATGGGCGGCACGCCGGCCGGAGGCATCGCGGTGCTGCTGCTGTGGGGGCTGGCCTACGGTGGCGTATCGGTGGGCTTGATGAGCTGGATGATGAAGGCGGTGCCGCAGGCGGTTGAAATTGCTACCGCGCTGTACGTGGGTGTGTTCAACGTCGGCATCGCGCTGGGGGCGTGGGCCGGAGGCAGGCTGCTGGACAGCACCGGGCTGCACGCGAATCTGTGGGCTGCGGCGATGTTGGCTGCGAGCGCTCTGCTGATGGTTGCCACCACCCGCAGGTAGATCCACGCCATGGGTGGACTCCTGCCCCGTGCCGACCAAGGTCGGCACCCACCCGGGCCAGGCCGGAAAATGAAACGGGCGCCCTGCGGCGCCCGTTCCGGTTACATCACCACACCTTGACCCGCTTGTCCGGGGCCAGGTACAGCTTCTGGCCTTCCTTCACTTCGAACGCCGGGTACCAGGCGTCGATGTTGCGCACGGTCAGTGCGCGGAACTGGCCCGGTGCATGCACGTCGGTCAGCAGCGAATTGCGCAGTGCCTGCTCGCGGCTCTTGCTGCGCCATGCCTGGGCGAAGCCGAGGAAGAAGCGCTGGTCCGGAGTGAAGCCCTCCAGGGTCTGGCCGGGCTTGCCCTGCAGTGACAGCTGGTAGGCGTCGTAGGCAGTGCCCAGGCCGGCCACGTCGGCGATGTTCTCGCCCAGGGTCAGCTTGCCGTTCACGTGCACGCCCGGGAACGGCTCGTAGCTGCTGAACTGCGCGGCCAGCGCGTCACCGGCGGCATTGAACTGCTTGAGGTCTTCGGCGGTCCACCAGTTATGCAGCTTGCCGGTTTCATCGAACAGCGCGCCGGCATTGTCGAAGCCATGGCTGATCTCGTGGCCGATCACCGCACCGATCGCGCCGTAGTTCACCGCGTCGTCGGCGGCACCGTCGAAGAACGGCGGCTGCAGGATCGCGGCCGGGAACACCAGGCGGTTTTCCAGCGGCACGTTCATCGCGTTGATGGTCTGCGGCAGCATCGCCCACTCGCTGTGGTCGACCGCCTTGCCCAGCTTGGCGATGTTGCGCTGGTACTCGAACAGCTCGGCGCGCTGTGCATTGCCCAGCGCGTCATCGCGGCGGATCTCCAGCCCGGTGTAGTCGCGCCACTTTTCCGGATAGCCCATGCCCACGGTCAGGCCGGCAACCTTGGCCTTGGCGTGTGCCTTGGTCTGCGGCGACATCCACGACAGTGCATCGATGCGCTTGGCGAAGGCGGCGATGATGTTCTTCGCCATCTCGTCCGCACGTTCCTTGGTTTTGGCGTCGAAGTGCTTTTCGACGTAACGCTTGCCAATGGCTTCGCCGACCGCATGGTTGGCGTCATCCACGGCCCGCTTCCAGCGGTCGCTCTGCTGCGGCGTGCCGCTCAGCGCGGTGCCATGGAAAGCGAAACGGGCGTCGGCGAACTTCTTCGGCAGATAGGCGGCGGCGCGGTCAAGCGCGTGGAAGGCGAGGTAGTCCTTCCAGGCGTCCAGCGGTTCGGTGGCCACCAGCTTCGACAGGCCGGCGACGGCCTTGGGCTGCCACACGATGAAATCCTGCTGGTTGCCGAGTGCAGCCGCATCGAGGAAGGCGTTCCAGTCCATGCCCGGGGCCTTGGCGTTGAAGTCAGCCTGGGTCCAGGGGTTGGCGCCCTTGGTCACGTCGTTGGTTTCTTCCTGGGTGGCATGCGCCTGCGCGATCTTGGTCTCCAGCGCGAGGATGCGCTGCGCCTTGCCGGCCGGGTCGGCGGCGCCGGCCAGCTGCAGCATCTGCGCGATGTAGGCCTGGTACTGCTTGCGCAGTTCGGCCATGCGGCCGCCGCCCAGGTAGAAGTCACGGTCGGGCATGCCCAGGCCGCCTTGCACCAGATAAGGGGCGGTGCGGTCCGGCTGCAGCATGTCCACCGACACCCAGAGGCCGAACAGGCGGTCGGTATAGAAGTTGGTGGCGTTGAGCAGGTCGACGTCGGCGCGCATGTCGCCGCCTAGGGCGCGGGCCAGCCCGGCCTTGTCGGCGATCGCATCGATGGCCTTCAGCTGCGGCTGCACCGGCGCGATGCCGTGCTGCTCGATGGCGGCTTCGTCCATGTAGGCGGCGTAGTAGTCGCCGATCAGCTTGTCGTCGCCGCTGGCCTGGGCGTTGCCGGCGGCGCCTTCGAGGATGGCGCGGGTGTCGGCCAGGGTCTTCTCGGCGATGACGTTGAAGCTGCCGAAGCGCGAACGGTCGGCCGGAATCTCGGTGTTCTTCACCCACGTACCGTTGGCGAAGCCGAAGAAATCGTCGCCGGCGGCGATGCTGCGGTCCATGCCGCTGGCATCGAAGCCGAAGCTGCCCAGCATCGGCTTGGCTGCGGCAGGCGCCGCATCGGCCGGCGCAGCGGTGCCGGCGGCCGGATCGGCCGGGCGGTCGCAGGCGGCCAGGGACAGGCTGGCGATGATGGCCAGTGCCAGGGTAGGACGGCGCAGCTTGGACATGGACTTCTCTTGCAGCGGAAAACCCCAAGTCTAATCCGCTCCGGGCCGCCTGGCCGTCCCGTTGTGCCGCCTGTCCTGTGCAGGATCTGGCTGAACGCGCCGATGCGATCTTCACGCCGTCATCGGGGTGGTGCATGCTGGTCCCGGGAGCCCTGCGCGGTCACGGGGAGGTGGCCATGCGGGGTCGGGTCAGGCGTCAAGAATGGCGTCCGCCGGCCGTTGAGGTCGGGGACGTGGAGGATTCGTTCGCGCATGAAGCCAGCCGACTGCACAAGGAAGATCGACCGATGCCCGCACTGAAGCGGGCGTTGGCCCGGCCACTGCGCGCCATTACCTGGGGCGGCGTGCTGCTGGGCGTGCTGCTGGTGGCGGGCCTGGCCACCATGCTGGTCAACGACCACCAGCGCCG
This sequence comes from Stenotrophomonas sp. GD04024, assembly GCF_029837545.1. Lineage (NCBI taxonomy): Bacteria > Pseudomonadati > Pseudomonadota > Gammaproteobacteria > Lysobacterales > Lysobacteraceae > Stenotrophomonas > Stenotrophomonas sp. GD04024. Next base: position 14,326 of record NZ_JAOEDV010000089.1, read on the forward strand.
GCTGGAGGCCGCGCAACGCCAGAGCCGCGCGTTGGCGGTGGGCAGTGAACGCCTGCTGGCGCTGGAGCTGCGCAACCTGGAGCGGGCGATGTCCGGCATCGCCGCCGATGCCGTGGAGCTGTTCCGCAGCGTGCCGGTGCAGGCACCCGCGTTGCTGGACGCTGCCATCGGTGGCGTGCTGCGGCGCCATGCCGAACTGCACAGCATCGTCGTGCTCGATAGCTACGGCCGAGCGCTGACCGCCGGCCAGGGCGACCTGCAGCTGCCGCTGTGGACCGACCCGCAGCGCCGTGGCCAGGGCAGCGCGCTGTACATCGGCCCGCCGCAGCGGGCCGGCGATGGCGGCTGGGTAGTACCGCTGGCGCTGCCGATGGCGGGCGACCGCTGGTTGCTGGCACGGCTGCGCTGCGGCGAACTGCAGCGCATCGTCGGTGGCCTCGATGTCGGCCCCAATGGACTGGTCTCGATCAGCGACGCCGACGGCTACATGCTGGCCCGCGTGCCGGACCCGCATGGCACGGTCGGCCGCCGCTACGACCTGCCGCGCCGCGACCTGCTCGGCAAGCAGGCGGTGGTCGAGCTGGGCAGCCTGCCGGGCGCGGTCGATGGCGTGCCGCGCATCATCACCATCAGTACGCTGGAGCGCAGCCCGCTGGCGGTGCAGGTCGGGCTGGCCGACGAGGACGTGCTGGCGCCATGGTGGCCCTACCTGCAGGCCTCGGTGGCGATCGTGCTGGCCTACATCGCGGTATTGCTGGCGCTGCTGTATGCCGTGCGCCGCAGCACCCGCCGCCAGCAGTCGATGGCCGAGGAACTGAAAGCAGGCCATGCCGAACTGCGCCTGGCGCACCAGGTCGGCCGTGTCTGCACCTGGTACGTGGACGAGGATGCCGCACTGCTGCGCTGGTCGCCGCTGGCGCGCGAGATCTTCGGCGTGCAGACCGATGCCTTGCCGGTCGCCGATTTCTTTGCGCGCGTGCACCGCGACGATGCCGCGCGCCTGCAGCAGGCCTTCGACCAGGCCTTCGCCGGTGGCGCGGTGCTCGACCAGGTGTTCCGCCTGGTGCTGCCCGGTGGCGAGGTGCGCTGGGTCGGCGCGCGCGGGCAGCGGGTGGAGGTGGACGACAGCGAGCGACGCATGATCGGTGCGCTGACCGACCTGAGCGAGCGCTACCAGGCGCGCGAACAGATGAGCGAAGTGGAACGCCGCTTCCGCCTGCTGTTCGACCGCAACCCGGCGCCGTTCTGGGTGTTCGACCCGGACACGCTGCGCTTCATCGAGGTCAACGATGCCGCGGTGCGCCAGTACGGCTACAGCCGCGAGGAATTCCTGGCGATGAGCATCCTCGACATCCGCCCGCGCGAAGGCTGGGACGAGGTGAAGGGGGCGATCGCCAAAGCCCGCGTGGGCGAACTGCAGGACGCCACCGTGCGCCTGCACCGGCGCAAGGACGGCAGCGTGTTCGAAGTCCGCACGCACCTGTCCAAGCTGGACTTCGATGGCCAGCCCGCGTGCCTGGTGCTGGCCGAGGATGTCAGCGAGCGGCTGGCCTACGAGCGCGACCTGGCCTACCAGGCGCGGCACAACCCGGCTACCGGCCTGCTCAACGTACGCGCGCTGACCGGACAGCTGGACGAGCAGGACGCGGGCTACACCATCGCCTTCGTGCAGTTGCGTGGCCTGCAGCTGGTGGCCGATACGCTGGGCCGCGAGATCGGCGATGCGGTGCTGCAGTCGATGGCGACGCGGCTGGGTGGGCTGGGCGCGCGCTGCGGCACGCTGGCGTTCCAGCCAGCGGAGGACTTCGTGTTCGCCATCGGTACCGGCCACGATACCCAGCGCGTGCTGGATGATCTGCTGCAGATTGTGTCGGCGCCGATGCGGGGCAAGGATTCGCTGCACCAGTTCGAGCCACGCATCGGCGTGGCCGTGCATGTGCCCGGTGACGGCTACTCCGCCGAGCAGGTGATCGGCATGGCCGCGCAGGCGGCCCACGCAGCGCGTGCGGAAGGCAACGTGGTGGTGTGGTTCGACGCGGCGGTGACCACGCGGCTGGCCGACCGCCTGCGCCTGGCCGGGCGCATCCATGCCGCCATCGACAACGAATTCGAGCTGTACTTCCAGCCGATCCGGCATGCCGGCGATGGCAGCCCGGCCGCGCTGGAGGCCCTGCTGCGCTGGCCGCAGGCCGATGGCAGCTTCATCCCGCCCAACGAGTTCATCCAGCTGTGCGAGGAGACCGGGCTGATCCTGGCGCTGGGCCGCTGGGTGATCCGCGCGGCGGCGAAGGCGCAGCGCCGGCTGGTCGAGGCCGGCTGGGGCGAGTTGCCGATCGCGGTGAATGTCTCGGCCGTGCAGTTCTTCAACAGTGACCTGGTGGCCGAGTTCACCCGCGCCCAGCAGGAGTTCGGGCTGGCCCGCGGCGCGCTGCACGTGGAGCTGACCGAGAGCAGCCTGATGCGCAAGCCGGCGCAGGCGATGCAGACCATGCAGCGCCTGCACGAGCAGGGCATCAGCGTGTCGCTGGATGACTTCGGCACCGGTTACTCCAGCATGTCCTACCTGCAGCACCTGCCGCTGGACATCCTGAAGATCGACCGCAGCTTCGTTGCGGATGTGGAAACCAACCCGCGCAACGCGTCGATCTGCCGCGCGCTGCTGTCGCTGGGCCACAGCATGGGGCTGACCATCATCGCTGAAGGCGTGGAGACGCCGGGGCAGCTGGACTGGCTGGCCGCGCACGGCTGCGACCAGGTGCAGGGCTACCTGCTGGGGCGGCCGGCGCCGCTGGAGCGGATC
>NZ_JAOEDV010000009.1:0-93421 GCF_029837545.1 Stenotrophomonas sp. GD04024
GGGTATCGCCCAGCACCGGTTGCAGCTGGCTGCGGAACAGCGCCTGGATGCGTTCCAGTGCGGCCTCGTCGTTGCCCTCGAAACGCAGCACCAGCACCGGCGTGGTGTTGGAGGCACGCACCAGACCCCAGCCATCGGGGAAGTCCACGCGCAGGCCGTCGATGGTCGACAGTCGGCCGCCCACATAGGGGTTGTCCGGCGATTGCGCCGCTGCCACCAGCATCGCCACCAGCGCGTGCGGCGTGCCCTCGGCCACCGGCACCTTCAGTTCCGGCGTGGCCACCATCTGCGGCAGCTCACCCAGCACCTCGTCCGGCGATTCCTCGCGCTGGGCCAGGATTTCCAGCAGGCGCGCGGCGGCGTACAGACCATCGTCGAACCCGAACCAGCGCTCCTTGAAGAAGAAATGCCCGCTCATCTCGCCGGCCAGTTCGGCATCGGTCTCGCGCATCTTCGCCTTCATCAGCGAATGCCCGGTCTTCCACATCAGCGGGCTGCCGCCGTTGCGCAGCACGTGGTCGGACAGCTTGCCGGTGCACTTCACGTCGTAGATCACCATCGCGCCCGGGTTGCGCATCAGCACGTCGGCCGCGAAAAGCATCAGCAGGTGATCGGCATAGATGATCCTGCCTTCGCCGGTGACCACGCCCAGCCGGTCGCCATCGCCATCGAACGCCACGCCGAGATCGGCGCCGAAGCGCTTGACCGTCTGCACCAGGTCTTCCAGGTTGGCCGGTTCGCTGGGGTCGGGATGATGGTTGGGGAAGCTGCCGTCGACATCGCAGTACAGCGGAATCACTTCGGCGCCGATCGCTTCCAGCAGCTGCGGTGCGAGCGCGCCGGCGACGCCGTTGCCGGCGTCGGCCACCACCTTCAACGGGCGGTCCAGCTGCACGTCATCGGCGATGCGCTGGATGTAGTCGGCGCTGACATCGCGCTGCTGGTAATCGCCAGGTTCGGCGGCCTGCACCAGGCGGCCCTCGATGATGCGCTGGTAGAGATCGGTGATGGCATCGCCGGACAGCGTCTCGCCGCCGATGACCACCTTGAACCCGTTGTACTCGGGCGGGTTGTGGCTGCCGGTGACCGCCACGCAGGTGCCGGTACGCAGATGGAAGGCGGCGTAGTACACCAGCGGGGTCGGTGCCAGGCCGATGTCGATCACCGCGCAGCCGGCACGACGCAGGCCTTCGGCCAGGCCGGCGGCCAGCTCCGGCCCGGACAGGCGGCCGTCGCGACCGATCACCACCTCGCGCAGACCCTGCTCCAGTGCCGCGGTGCCGATGGCCTGGCCGATCAGCGCCGCGGTCTTCGGCGTCAGCTCGCTGCCGACCACGCCACGGATGTCGTAGGCGCGGAAGATACCGGCCGCCAGTTCCTCGGCCGGTACCGGTGGCGGGGGTGGGGGCGCGCCTTCCTCGCTGGCGGCGGCGGTGGCCACCGGCGGCGGTGCCATCTGCAGGCTCTCGCTCAGCGTCGGACCATGATCGGCGTCCGCCGCCGCGGCGCGGCGCGGCAGCGGCAGTGCCTTCGGCAGGCGGCCACGACCGACCACCAGCAGCGCCGCGATGAAGGCCAGCAGCAGCGCAACGATGGCACTGGCCAGCGCCCCCAGTCCCAGCGGACCCGGTTCGACATTGGGCACCGCAGCCACCAGCCGCAGCGGAGTGCCGGCCACCGGCCGCGCCAGCGCCTCGGCGCTCTCAGCCAGATGAGCATTGCCCTGGGTCACCAGATCGTGCGAGCCCTGGCGCAGGCCGAGGAAGCCGGTGGACGGCGCACTCACCTGGTCCAGCGGCGAGGTCAGGCGCAGCAACGGTTGGCGCACATAGAGCACGGCCGGGCCCAGGTTGCCCAGCTCGACCGGTGCCGCCAGGCCAAGGCGGTTGCCACCGCCGTCGCGGACCACGCGCAGGCGCGGCTTGCCGTCGGCCAGTGCGGCTTCCAGCAGTGCCAATCGGGCATAGCCGAAGGTGGCCGGGTCGGCGTAGGCGTTGGCCAGATCCGCGGCCAGCACGTCCACCTGCTCCACGCCGGTCCAGCTCTCGCGCACGGCCAGTGCTGCCGCGGCGGCATCGCCGGCCTGCAGGGCCTGCTGCACGCGTTCATTCTTCAACTGCCGCTGCAGCTGCTTCAGCTGGCCAGCGGCGGCATCCTGCAGCCCTTGCACGGCCTGGTCACGCGCGTGTTCCAGCGCCTGGCCGTTGGCCTCCTGCCGCCATTGCTGCACCGCGCTCCATCCGAACCAGCCGGCCAGCAGGACCAGCAGCACCCCCAGTAGTGGCGCGCTGCGTCCCAACGACCGTCCCCGCTGTCCTTCCCCGATGCCGCTCATCGATGTCCCCTGTCAACGCACCCCGGTATGGCCGAATCCACCCGTTCCCCGCACGCTGTCGGTGAAAGTATCCACCACCTGCAGGCTGACGCGGGCAATCGGCACCACCACCAGCTGAGCGATGCGATCGCCCGGCTCGATGGTGAAGGCCTCGCGGCCACGGTTCCAGACGCTGATCAGCAGCGGCCCCTGGTAGTCGGCGTCGATCAGGCCGGTACCGTTGCCGAGCACGATGCCGTGGCGGTGGCCCAGCCCCGAACGCGGCAGGATCACCGCGCACAGGTTCGGATCGGCGATGTGGATGGCCAGGCCGCTGGGGACCAGCGCGGTATCGCCGGGCTGCAGGGTCAGCGCGGTATCCAGCGCCGCGCGCAGGTCCATGCCGGCGCTGGCTTCGGTGGCATAGGCCGGCAGCGGCCAGCTGTCGCCGAAGCGCGGATCGAGCAGCTTGACCTGCAGCGGTTGGGAAGTGAAAGCCTGGGTCATGCCTGGAGTCTCCGCGCGATCAGCGCCAGCAGTTGTTCGGCCAGCTCGCGCTTGGAGGTGGCCGGGAATACCTGTTCACCGTCCTGCCAGAAGGCAGTGGCGGCATTGTTGTCGCTCTCGAAGCCGCCGCCGCTGATGCCGACCTGGTTGGCGATCACCAGGTCCAGGCGCTTGTCGACCAGCTTGCCGCGCGCGTATTTCTCCACGTCGTGGGTCTCGGCGGCGAAGCCGACCACCAGCTTCAGCGCCTGCGTCTGCGCGGCGACCTCGGCCAGGATGTCCGGCGTGCGCACCAGCTCGATCACCAGCGACTGGCTGTCGGCAGTCTTCTTCAGCTTCTGCGCGGCCACCTGGCGCGGCGTGTAATCGGACACCGCGGCGGCACCGATATAGATGTCGGCCGGCAGCGATCTCAGCACGGCGTCGCGCATCTGCGCAGCCGAACGCACGTCGACGCGCTGCACGCCGGGCGGCGTCGGCAGCTGCACCGGGCCGCTGACCAGCACCACCTGCGCACCCATCGCCGCCGCTGCGGCGGCCAGGGCGAAGCCCATCTTGCCGCTGCTGCGGTTGCCCACGTAGCGCACCGGATCGATGTCCTCATAGGTGGGGCCGGCACTGATCAGCAGGCGCAGGCCCTGCAGCGCACGGGTTTCCGGCGGCGCCACAGGAGTCGCTGCACCGCCGTTGGCGGCCAGCGCGGCGACGATGTCGCCCGGCTCGGCCAGCCGGCCGGGGCCGGATTCGCCTTCGGCCAGTGGACCGTCGACCGGGCCGATCACCTGCGCACCGCGCTGGCGCAGCAGGGCGATGTTGGCCTGGGTCGCCGGATGCAGCCACATGCGGTGATTCATGGCCGGGCAGATCGTCAGCGGCGCGGTGCTGGCCAGGCACAGGGTGCTGACCAGGTCATCGGCGTGGCCCTGGGCCAGCCGTGCCAGCAGATCGGCGGTACCGGGCGCGACCACGATGCGGTCGGCCCAGCGGGCCAGTTCGATGTGGCCCATGGCCTGTTCGGCGGCGCTGTCCCACAGCGTGGTGCGGGTCGGCTGCCCGGACAGCGCCTGGAAGCTGAGCGGCGTGACGAACTGCTGGGCACCGGCGGTCATTGCCACCTGCACCTGGGCCCCCGCGTCGCGCAGGCGCCGCACCAGTTCCAGGGCCTTGTAGGCTGCGATCCCGCCTCCCACGCACAACAGCAGTTTCTGACCTTCCAGCGCGCGGGCCGGCGCGGGGGAAGCGTTGGGGGAGTCAGCCACCTGGAATTCCTGTGCAAACGAGGGCATTAGCTTACCCGATGGCCGGTAATGTCCCGGTGCATGGCGCACATAGCGCACAGCTATGAGCAGATGGAGTCCTCCCGCATCGACCCGGGGTTCACCGGCAACGCTTTCGGACCTTTCCTATACCTCTGTGGCCCTGCCCTTTTGCAGAATCAGGCGTTGGCCGCTGCGCGCAGGGGTCTGTTCGATCTCCGAGGAGCCGCGTGCATCCGCGCATCATCATCGCCGACGACCATCCCGTGGTCCTGCACGGCATCCGCATCGTGCTGCAGGCCCACCTGATGCAGGTCGTCGGCAGTGCCTGCGACGGCGCCGGGCTGCTGCAGCTGCTGGCCCGCCACGACTGCGACGTGGTGCTGACCGACCTGTCGATGCCGGGGGACGGCCCGGATGGTCCGGAACTGATCGATGCGCTGCGCGCTCGCCATCCCGGCCTGCCGGTGGTGGTGCTGACCGGCGCACGCCATCCCGGGCTGCTCGACGGCCTGCTGCGCGAAGGCATCAGCGGCCTGGTCGACAAATGCGCCGATTTCACCGAACTGCCGCAGGCGCTGAACGCGGCACTGGCCGGGCAGGTGTTCGTCTCCCAGCAGCTGCGCCACCACCTGCAGGCCCGTGACCTGCTGTTCCCACGCGAGCCGGCGCCGCTGTCGGCACGCGAGCAGGAAGTGCTGGATCTGCTCGCGGCCGGCCTCAACGTGAACGCCGTCGCCGAGCGCTGCGGGCGCAGCCCGAAGACGATCAGCCGGCAGAAGGCCGAAGCCAAGCGCAAGCTGGGCCTGCAGAACAACCAGGAGCTGTTCGATTACCTGAAGACCCGGCGCGAGTGAGGCATCGACCGACCCGGGGCCGCGGCGTGTCCTGATGGGAGCCGGCGGCTGGGCCCGCGATGATGCGCGCATGCCCATCCACGACTGGCCCGAACAGGAACGTCCCCGCGAGAAGCTGATCGCCCGCGGGCCTGCGGCACTTTCCGATGCCGAACTGCTGGCACTGTTCCTCGGCTCCGGATTCGGTGGCCGCGATGCCGTGCAGACCGCGCGTGACCTGCTGCAGGCGCAGGGTCCGTTGCGGACGCTGCTCGCCCGCCCCGCCCGCGAGTTGGCCCGCCTGCCCGGGCTTGGCCCGGCGCGCAGCTGCACGCTGGCAGCCGGGCTGGAGCTGGCCCACCGCTACCTTGCCGCCGAGCTGGAGCACGGCGAGGCGGTCGGCAACAACCCCGCCGCGGTCGGCCGCTACCTGCAGCACCGCCTGCGCGGCCAGGCCCGCGAGATCTTCATGGCCCTGTTCCTGGACAATCGCCACCGCCTGATCGCCTGCGAGGAACTGTTCCACGGCACCATCAACGCCGCCCCGGTCTACCCGCGTGAAGTGGTGCGGCGTGCCCTGCTGCACAACGCGGCGGCGGTGATCCTGAGCCACAACCATCCCTCGGGCGATCCTGAGCCCTCCGGGGCCGACACCCGCATCACCGATGAACTGCAGCAGGCGCTGGCGCTGGTGGACGTGCGCCTGCTGGACCACTTCGTGGTGGGCGAGGGCCGCCCCGTTTCGTTTGCTGAACGAGGCCTGCTGTCCCCGCCCCAGCCCCGCCTGTTCGGCTGAGCGCACGCCCGCCCGGCGCCACCGGCCGGCCCCGTAGGCATGTCCTGGTCAGCGTGGTCACTGGTATCTGCGCTAAAATGGGCGATTCCGCCGCTCATTCTCACAGCAGGCCTCGTGAAAAATCTCCTCCGCGCCCTGATCAGCCAAGGCATCGAAGCCTTGCGCGCCAATGGCACCCTGCCCGCCGACTCCCTGCCGCCGGACTTCGTGGTCGAGCGCCCGAAGACCCGCGACCACGGCGACTTCGCCACCAACGCCGCCATGCTGCTGGCCAAGGCCGCGCGCAGCAATCCGCGCGCACTGGCACAGGCGCTGGTCGAGGCGCTGCCGCGCAGCGAGGACGTGAGCAAGGTCGAGATCGCCGGCCCTGGCTTCATCAACTTCCACCTGGCCCCGGCCGCGTACCAGCGCGAAGCCGCGTCGGTGATCAAGGAAGGCCATGACTACGGCCGCAACCTGTCCGGCAATGGCCGCACGGTAGGCGTGGAATACGTGTCGGCCAACCCGACCGGCCCGCTGCACGTCGGCCACGGCCGCGCCGCGGCGATCGGCGACTGCGTGGCCCGCGTGCTCGATGCCAATGGCTGGAACGCCAAGCGCGAGTTCTACTACAACGATGCCGGCGTGCAGATCGAGAACCTGGCGCTGTCCACCCAGGCCCGGATCAAGGGCATCGCACCAGACCAGGACGGCTGGCCGGAAGGCGGCTATCGCGGTGAATACATCGCCGACGTGGCCCGCGCCTACATGGCCGGCGCCAGCGTCGATCTGGAAGGCAGCACCGTGGTCGGCGCCAAGGACCCGGATGACATGCAGGCGATCCGCCGCTTTGCCGTGGCCTACCTGCGCAACGAGCAGAACCTGGACCTGGCCGCGTTCGGCGTCGACTTCGACATCTACTTCCTGGAAAGCTCGCTGTATGCCGACGGCAAGGTAGCCGAAGCGGTGGCCAAGCTGCAGGCCTCCGGCCACACCTATGAGGAAGGCGGCGCGCTGTGGCTGCGCAGCACCGACTTCGGTGACGACAAGGACCGCGTGATGCGCAAGTCCGACGGCACCTTCACCTACTTCGTGCCGGACGTGGCCTACCACCTGTCCAAGTGGCAGCGCGGCTACGAGCGTGCGATCACCGAACTGGGCGCCGACCACCACGGCTCGCTGGCGCGCGTGCGCGCCGGCCTGCAGGCGATGGAAGTGGGCATCCCGCAGGGCTGGCCGGAGTACGTGCTGCACCAGATGGTCACCGTGATGCGCGGCGGCGAGGAAGTGAAGCTGTCCAAGCGTGCCGGCAGCTACTTCACCCTGCGCGACCTGATCGAAGAAGCCGGCCGCGACGCGACCCGCTGGTTCCTGATTGCGCGCAAGCCCGATTCGCAGCTGACCTTCGACATCGACCTGGCCCGCCAGCAGAGCAACGACAACCCGGTGTTCTACGTGCAGTACGCGCATGCCCGCGTCTGCAGCCTGCTGCGCCAGGCGCAGGAGAAGGGCCTGGTGTACGAGCAGGGCAACGGCCTGGCCAATCTCGGCCGCCTGGCCGACGACGCCTCGCTGCTGCTGATGAACGAGATCTCGCGGTATCCGGAAGTGGTGGAAGCGGCCGGCGTGGCGCTGGAACCGCATCTGGTGGCGCAGTACCTGCGTGAATTGGCGCATGCGTTCCACACGTGGTATCACGGGACGCCGGTACTGGTGGATGACGCCGCTGATCGCAATGCCAAGCTGACCCTGGCCTGCGCGGCGCGCCAGGTGCTGGCCAACGGCCTCGACCTCCTGGGCGTCAGCGCCCCGGAAAAAATGTAAGCATCAGGAGACGCAGTACTCATGGCAGCACGACGCGGCAAAAGCCAGGCACGACGCAACAGCGGCAGCCAGGGCACACCCGGATGGGTGTGGCTGGTCGCCGGTGTGGCCATTGCTGCGGTGGTGTTCCTGGCGGCGCCGAACCTGTTCAAGGGCGAAGGCGATGGTTTCCTTCGCGCCGGCCCACAGCCGAACCCGAACGCGCAGCCGGCCCCGGTCGCCGATGCCGACAGCGATGTCGGTACCCAGCCGGCCGCGCAGCCGGCCACGCCGAAGCCGGCCGAAGCGGAAAAGCCGGCCGCCACCCAGTACGACTTCTACACCCTGCTGCCGGGCAAGGAAGTTGAAATGTCCGACGCCGAACTGGCCGCCAGCGCGCGCGCCGAAGACCAGCGCCGGGCCAAGGCCGAGGCGCAGCGCGCGCAGGCCGCACTGGAAGGCAAGCCGGTACCGCCGGCTGCGGCCACTGCAGCTGCACCGGCAACGACCGCCAGCGTCGCCAGCACCGCGCAGGTGACCGCCACCAACCGTCCGCTGCCGGCTCCGCTGAGCGAGCGTCCGGCCGCCGCAACGCCGCCGGCCAGCACGCCGCCGGCATCGACCAGCACCGCCGCTGCCACGCCGGCCGCGCGCGCGGAAACCGCACCGGCAGCAGCCAGCACCCCGGCCGCTGCCGCACCGGCCGCCGTGGACAACGCCCGCTACATCCTGCAGGCCGGCGCGTTCGGTGCTTCCGGCGATGCCGAAGCGACCAAGGCCAAGCTGGCGATGATGGGCCTGGCCGCACGCGTGGAGTCGGCGCAGATCAACGGCAAGACCGTGTACCGCGTGCGCATGGGGCCGTATGGCAGCGCCGGCGAGCTGTCCGAGGCCAAGCAGAAGCTGGATGGCACCGGTCTGCAGGCGATGGCGATCAAGGCACAATGAACCTTCGGGCCTGAACGGAAAAAGCCGGGCATTGCCCGGCTTTTTTGTTCCTGCAGTGTCGAGCCGTGCTCTTCTGTCGTTCAACAACAGAAGAGCAGTCGAGCAAGCTCGACTCTACAAGGGCTTCAGCCTTCGCGGGCGACCTGGAAACCGGCGAACGACTGGCTGACCGGCATCAGTTCCAGGCGATTGATGTTCAGGTGCGGCGGCAGCGTGGCCACCCAGAAGATCTGTTCGGCGATGTCCTCGGCGGTCATCGGGTTCGCGCCGCTGTACAGCTTGTCCGACGCGTTCTGGTCGCCATGGGTACGCACCACGGTGAACTCGGTTTCGGCCATGCCCGGTTCGATCGTGGTCACCCGCACGCCGGTGCCGTGCAGGTCCGAGCGCAGGCCCAGCGAGAACTGGCTGACGAAGGCCTTGGTACCGCCGTAGGCATTGCCACCGGGATACGGATAGACGCCGGCCACCGACGAGATGTTGATGATCGCGCCCTTGCGCTCCACCAGCTGCGGCAGCAGGCGATGGGTCAGGGTCACCAGTGCGGTGATGTTGGTGTCGATCATCGTGGTCCAGTCCGACAGCTTGGCGCCCTGCGCCGGCGCGGTGCCCTGCGCCAGGCCGGCGTTGTTGACCAGCAGATCGATCTCGCCGAACGCGGGCGGCAACGCCAGCAGGGCCGCTTCCATCGCCACCGGATCGCGGATGTCGAAGGCGGCGGCATGCACCACGTCCTTGCCATAGCGCTCGACCAGCGGCTGCAGGCGCTCGCTGCGACGGCCGGTGGCGATCACCTTCCAGCCAGCCTGCGCGAAGCGGTGGACGGCGGCGGCGCCGAAGCCGGAGGTGGCGCCGGTAATCAGGACGGTGCGGGTCATGCAGGCAACTCCGTGGGGAACCAGGCCCCCATTCTGGCACCGTCGGCCGGGGCTTGCGTTGCCGGATCGGCCAGATCCGGCCCCACCTGTCGGGGTGACCGGTACAATTGCGCCATGATCAACAACGATGTCCTGCGCAGCGTGCGCTACTCCCTGGACCTGGGCGACCACCACGTGGTGACCCTGTGCCAGATGGCCGATCCGGCGTTCGCCGTGGATACCGAGCAGGTCAAGGCCTGGTTGCGCCGCGAGGACGAAGCCGGCTTCGAAGCAATGAGCGACAGCGCGCTGGCGCACTTCCTCGATGGCCTGATCGTGCACCTGCGCGGCCGCGACGAGAGCCAGCCGCAGCGTGCGGTGGAAACCCGCATCGACAACAACCTGGTGCTGAAGAAGCTGCGGGTGGCCTTCCAGCTGCGTGACGTGGACCTGATGGAGATCTTCGCCAGCGCCGGTTTCAAGGCATCCAAGTCGGAAGTCGGCGCACTGTTCCGCCAGCCCGGCCATGCCAACTACCGGCGCTGCCTGGACCAGATGCTGCGCAATTTCCTCAAGGGCCTGAGCCTGCGCCTGCGCGGCTGAGCACGGCCTCGACGAACGCGCGCGCCGCCGGCGTCGGCACCCGCTGCCAGACCAGATGCACGCGGCGGGTCGGGGTCGGTTGCAGCGGAATCTGCACCACGCCCTCGAAACCGTCGGCGATCAACGCCGGCACGATGCCGACCGCCAACCCGTGGCGGACGAAACGCTCGACCAGTTCCATCAGGTTGACCTCGAAGCGCACCGTGTGCGGCAGTCCCGCAGCAGCGAACGCATCATCGGTCTGCCGGCGCGCGCCGGTACCGCGCGGGAAGTCGACCAGTGCCTCATCCTGCAGTTCGGCCAGGGGCAGCCGCTTGCGCCTGGCCAACCGGTGCGACGGCGCCAGCACCGCCACCAGATCCTCCTCCTGCAGCATGCGGTGGCAGACGCCGTCCAGGGCCGCCGACGGCGCCAACCCGACCAGTGCCACGTCCAGCGCGCGTGACTGTACCTGCGCGATCAGCACTTCACTTTTCTCTACCCGCAGCTGGAACTCCACCTGCGGGTGCGCCTGCTGGAAGGCGGCCAGCATCGCCACCACGTCGATGTCGGTGAGCGACGAAATCTGACCGATCGCCAGCAGCCCGCGGACTTCACCACTGACGGCGGCGACGTCGGCGCGCAGGTGGCGCAGGCTGGCCAGCACCTGGCGCGCGTGCACCAGCAGCGCCTCACCCGCGGCGGTCGGGCGCACCTGACGCGGCAGGCGCTCGAACAGCGGCGTGCCCAGTTCCTGCTCCAGGTAGGCAATCTGGTGGCTGAGCGCGGACTGCACCACGTGGCAGCGCTCGGCGGCACGGGTGAAGTTGCCCTCCTCGGCCAGGGCCACGGCGAATTCGAGCTGCTTGAGATTCACGCAACCATCTCAATTCCAGATGACAGGGATGATTATGATTCATTTCCATCATGACTGCAGCAGGCGGACACTGTGCACCCCCGCTTTCTGGAACATCGCGTGAGCCCCACTCTCCCCCCACTGCATCGCTGGCAGGTGCTGCTGATGTCGGTCGCCACCGGTGTCGCGGTGGCCAGCAACTACTACGCGCAGCCACTGCTGCACACCATCGCCGATGCCTTCGGCGTGCCGTTCGGCCAGGTCGGCATGGTGGTCACCGCTGCGCAGCTGAGTTATGCCGCCGGGCTGATCCTGCTGGTGCCGCTGGGAGACCTGTTCGAACGCCGCCGCCTGATCGTGGTGATGAGCCTGCTGTCGGCGGGCGGCCTGGTGATCAGCGCCTGCGCACCGTCGCTGACCTGGCTGCTGGTGGGCACCGCGATCACCGGCCTGTTCTCGGTGGTGGCGCAGGTGCTGGTGCCGTTCGCCGCCACGCTGGCCGCGCCGGAGCATCGGGGCAGGGTGGTCGGCACGCTGATGAGTGGCCTGCTGCTGGGCATCCTGCTGGCACGCACCGTGGCCGGCCTGCTTTCCAGCCTGGGCGACTGGCGCCTGGTGTATGCGATCGCCGCCGGCACGCTGGTGCTGACCGCGCTGGCGCTGCAGCGCGGGCTGCCGCGTTTCCATCACAGCGCCGGCCTGGGCTACTTCGCGCTGCTGCGCTCGATCGGCGTGCTGTTCGTACAGGAGCCAGTGCTGCGCCAGCGCACCCTGCTCGGTGCCTGCAGCTTCGCCATGTTCGCGATCTTCTGGACCCCGCTCGCCTTCCTGCTGGCACAACCGCCGTATGAATACAGCGATGCCACCATCGGCCTGTTCGGACTGGTCGGTGCCGCCGGCACGCTGGCCGCTGGCCTGGCCGGGCGCATGTCCGACCGCGGGCAGACCGGCCGCGCCACCGCCATCGCACTGGTGCTGTTGCTGCTGTCATGGCTGCCGCTGGGGCTGTCTGCACATTCGCTGCTGGCGCTGCTGGTCGGCGTGGTGGTGCTGGACCTGGCCGCGCAGCTGCTGCACGTCAGCAACCAGAACCTGATCTATGCATTGCAGCCTGCCGCACGCAACCGGCTCAATGCCGGCTACATGACCGGCTACTTCATCGGCGGTTCGCTGGGCTCGCTGCTGTCGGCGCAGGTCTACCAGCGCTTCGGCTGGACCGGTGTCTGTGTGGCTGGTGCCGCGGTGGCGGTGCTGGCCCTGCTGCTGTGGCTGCCCGGCGCGCTGCGCGCGCGCCAGGCTGCGGCGTCGAACTAGAAGCTGCCCTGCAGCGCCAGCTCCCAGCGTCCACCGGCATTGCCCGGGAACAGGCGCTTGGCCGCACTGTCGGTGTCGTGCACGGTGGCGCGCAGTTCCCATGCCGGCGCCAGCGTGGCAACCGCACTGAGCTGGCCATGCAGGTAATCCGGCCCCTGCGCGGTGGCCAGCCAGTACTGGCCCACCGCCGCTTCCAGGCGGACCCGCTCGTGCAGCGGCACCCGTACGCCCAGCTGGGCATAGGTGCCGCGATGGCCGCCGGCCAGCGCGTCGTTGGAGTGTGCGAGCTGCAGCCAGGCGCGCTGCTTCCAGGTTAGCGTGGTGTTGAGTTCGGTCCAGTCCAGCGCGCGACCGGTGCCCGGGTACACATAGCGGGTCAGGTTGGCATCCAGCGCCCAATCCGGCGCGAGCGTGCCGGACCAGCCCGCCACCAGGTCGAACTCGCTGCGCGCGCCGTTGTCCGGCCTGAACGAAACGTTCGAGCCCCACACGCTGGCGTACCAGCCCGATGCGATGGCTGCTTTCGCACCGGCCTGCACCGCCGGGTCACCGTCGCTCTGCGAGCTGCCACGCCACACGTAGTCGCTGGTCAACGCCGCGCTGCCACTGACCTGTACCTGGGCCTGCGCACTGCCGATTGCGAGCAGCCCTGCCAGGGCGGCCACAATGGCCGCCATCGTCCCCTTGCTGTTCACTGCACTGTTTTCCTCGTCGAAGGCGGTCCTGCCGCCGGGACGGCAGTGTCGAGGGCCGGGCCGTAACGGATCGAGGGCGTTGCCCGGCCCGCAGCGCAAATTCGGCGTAAATCCCGTGGAGGGGCGGCGCATCGACATGGGCGCGTTATCATGCTGGCCTGTTTCCAGGAACCAACCACGTGGACGCCATCCTGACCCCGGTATCGATCGGCGAGCTGATCGACAAGATCACCATTCTCGAGATCAAGGCCGAGCGCATCGGCGATGCCGCCAAGCTGGCCAATGTGCGCACCGAGCTGGACGGCCTTCTGCCGCTGCTGCAGCAGCTGCTGCAGGCACAGCCGGCGCTGGCCGCGCTGAAGCAGCAGCTGAAGGTGATCAACGAGCGCATGTGGGACATCCAGGACCAGCTGCGCGACAAGGAAGCGGCCCAGGTGTTCGACGATGCGTTCATCCAGCTGGCGCGCGGAGTCTATGGCACCAACGGCGAACGCGTGCAGGTGAAGAACGAAATCAACCGCGTGGCCGGCTCGGCGCTGGTGGAAGAGAAGCAGTACCAGGGCGAATAAGCCCCTTCATCCGCAATCGAGCAGGTGGCGGAAGCGGAACAGGTCGCCGTCGCCGCGGATGCCGAGCTTGCGGTAGGCCGAGGTCTTCTGCGAGCTGATCGTGCTGGCCGAACGCCCCGATCGCAGGGCCATTTCACTGGTGCTGACCCCTTTCAGCACCAGGCCAAGCACTTCGCGCTCGCGTCGGCTCAACGGCGCCAGCACCGGCGCCGGGGTGCTGCGCGCGCGTGATGCGTTCAGTTCCGCACGCAGCTCCGGTGGCACGAAGCATCCTCCGCGGGCCACCACGTCGATCGCGTGCAGCAACACATCCGGCGCGGTCGACTTGGACAGGAAGCCACGCGCGCCGGCACGCATGCTGGTGGTCACCGTGCTGGCGTTGCAGTGTGCCGACAACACCAGCACCGGCAGCGCCGGCCAGCGTTGCGACAAGCGGCGCAGCAGGGCCAATCCATCGCCCAGATCGCCCATCGGCAGCGCGTCGATCAGCAGCAGGTCCACACAGGTCGGGCTGCGCTCCAGCAGCTGCAGCAGATGCGCCTCGCTGGACAGGCTCACCCGGACCTGCACGCCACTCTGCTGTCGCAACAGCACTTCCACGCCCAATCGCAATACCGGATGCGGGTCCAGCAATGCCAGGCGTTGGGGCCGGTCGGGAAGCAGGGGTGGAAGTGCGGGCGGCATGGGGGGGGGCATGTCCAGCAACATGGGACAGCCACGGTAGAACGGAGACCGCAGCGGCGGAATCCAATTCCTTGCAATGCCAGGCCTGCCTGACCCATCAGTCAGATGGCATTCGGTTTTGCGCCTTCGCAAACGCAACAGGCCCGGCAGAAGCCGGGCCTGTCGGAGCTTTTCCAGCGCGCGATCGCGCCGGGGCAGGTATTACCAGCTGAAGCGCGGGCCGACGGTGTATTCCTTGTCGCCGTGACGGTTCATCTTCAGCTCGCCGTTCAGGCCCCAGTTCTGGTTCAGCTTGACCTGACCACCCAGGCGGCCGTACCACTGGCCATCCGGATTGACGCCGTGCTTCTTGGCGTAATCTTCGTAGCCGACCAGGCCGTAGACTTCGGCGTGGGCGCCGAAGGCAGTGCGGACACCGGCTTCAGCGCTGTAGCCGTTGAAGTCCAGACCGTGCTTCTGGTCGAGCTTCTGGTAGGCAACGCGGGCAACGAAGTCGGTCGACGGAGCGATTTCAACGTTGTAGCCGGCACCGATCTTCCACTGGTCCAGCTTGACGTTGGTGTGGTCGAATTCCTGGCGGCTGTACTCACCGAAGGCATGGAAGTTCGGCAGGAAGCCGTAGGAACCCTTCACGCCCCAACCGTCGGACTTGAACGCATCGTTGTCGGTCTTGGCGTAGTTGGCTTCGGCGTAGTTGTAGGACAGGTTCTCAGCGGCCGAAGCGGTGAACGGCAGGGCAGCGGCCAGGGCCAGAGCAATCAGCGAATTCTTCATGGGGGTACACCTTTACTTTCTTATGGTGTGCAGCAGCGCCAGGGCGCCATCGCATCGGGAATGTAAATTCTCCGTTATTCGCCACAACGCTCCCTGAAAACAGCGGTCTTCGCATTGCTGAATTTTTTGCCTTGATTCAGGCTCTCTCTGGCATACGCGCGCGCCGCGCGTGCATTTGTGATCCATCGACGATTGCAACAGGAGGTTGCCTTGCACCTGCCCGACCCGCTTCAGAAGATGATCCGCGCGACCGTCCTGGCCAGCGCTGCGCTGTTTTCTTCCACGCCTGCACATGCACTGCAGGCCAGCGACTACCAACGCGCCGAACGCGTGCACGACAGTCATCTGCGCGGTGCACTGCGCAATGCGTCGGTGCTGCCGAACTGGCTGCCCGACGGGCGCTTCTGGTACGAGCGCGAAGACGCACAGGGCCGGCGCCAGGCCGTGCTGGTCGATCCGGCAACGGCCCGTCGCCAGATCCTGTTCGAGCCCACCGCGCTGGACACGGCGGTGGCCCCCTTCGCTGCCAGCGGGCCACGCCTGCGCCTGGCCAGCGTGCAGGTGGTCGACGCTGGCCTGCGCCTGCGTTTCAACGGTGAGGTGCCGATCGATTGCCAGTGGCCACGCTGGCAATGCGCGCGCGCGCAGGATCCGTTGCCGCCGGCCGACGCACTGCCTTCACCCGTTGGCGATGCGTGGCTGCAGGTGCGCGGCCACGATCTATGGCTGCACTCGCCAGGAACCGTGGCACGCGCGCTGACAGCCGGCGGTGAACCCGGCCATGGTTATGGCGTGCTGCCGGACTTCGCCCTGCGTGGCATTCCGCGCCGGCAGGGCCGGATGCCGATGCGACCGTTCGCGGTCGCCTGGTCACCGGATGGCCGCTACGTGGCCGGCATCCGCTATGACGAGCGTGCCCTGCTGGACTATCCCTATCTGGAAAGCACGCCCGCCGACAGCGCGCGCCCACGCGTGCATGCGGTGAAACTGGGCGTGCTGGGTGATGCCCAGCAGGTGCGCGACAGCCTGTACGTGGTGGATACCCGCAGCGGTCAACAGCACGACATCGCGCTGCCCGAGGCCTGGAACACGCTCAGCGAAGCCGGCGTGCTGGGCTGGGAGGGCGGCCGGTTGTACGCGGTGATCGCGCACTTCGGGACGCCACGGCGCCTGCGCCTGGTGGAGATCGAAGCCGGCAGCGGTGCAGTGCGCACCGTACTGGAGGAAGCCAGCGACACCCGCCTGCAGCTCAACGTGTACTCGTACAACCGACCGGCCGTGGCGATCCTGCCCGGGCAGGACACCGCCGTGTGGTTCTCGCAGCGCGACGGCCGGGGCCATCTGTACCGGGTGCGCCTGTCCGACGGCAAGGTGCTGCGCCAGCTGACCCGTGGCCCCTGGGTGGTACGCGACCTGCTGGGCGTGGACGGCGCAGGCGGTTGGGCCTACTTCAGTGCCGGCGGCGTGGACGGTGGCGACCCTTACGTGCGCGGCCTGTACCGGGTATCGCTGCAGGGCGGGCCGATCCAGCGCCTGGCCGCCGATGGCAACGACCACCTGGCCGATGCCGGAACCGGCGCGCTGTTCGGCGGACGCGCGCCGCAGGCGCTGTCGCCTGGCGCTGGCTATCTGGTGGATACCGTTTCCCGTCTCGACCAGCCACCACGCACCGTGCTGCGGGCCAGCGATGACGGCCGTGAAGTGATGGTGCTGGAAACAGCCGATGACAGCGCGATCGTTGCGGCAGGCTGGCGACCACCACGGCGCGAACGGCTGCTCGCCGCCGACGGGCGCACGCCGGTCTTCGCCACCGTCTACCTGCCCCGTGACTATCGCGATGATGGCAGCTTCCCGGTGATCGACGCGATGTACGGCGGCGCCTTCATCAGCAATGCGCCGGTGACCTACGCCGAAGCGGTGTCCGCATTGAATCCGGTGTCACGCGCCAGCCTGGCCGAGCTTGGCTTCGTGGTGGTCAGCATCGATGCGCGCGGTACCGGCGGCCGCGACAAGGCATTCCATGACGCCAGCTTCCTGCGCGCCGCCGATGTGCAGCTGGATGACCATGTGGCGGCGCTGCGCCAGCTGGGCGAACGCTACCCGGGCATCGACCTGCAGCGGGTCGGCATCTATGGGCATTCGTTCGGTGGCTACAGCGCGGCGCGCGCCCTGCTGCGCTACCCGGCGTTCTACAAGGTGGGCGTGGCCTCGGCCGGCAGCCACAATTTCCAGGGCATGTATGGTGGCGCCCTGCACGGCATGGACCGGCTGTTCGGCGGCGTGCTGCCGGCTACGGCCATGGCCGATGGCGTGCCGGCGCCGTTTGCCGGACTCGACAATGCCGCGCTGGCCGGCAACCTGCGCGGGCATCTGCTGCTGGTCTATGGCGAACTGGACGAGAACGCGCCACCTGCGCTGACCCTGCAGCTGGCCGCCGCCCTGAACAAGGCCCAGCGCGAGTATGACCTGCTGTACCTGGCCCGCCAGGACCATGAGTTGTTCCGCAACGACGCTACCTACACGCACCGCATGTGGGACTACTTCGTGCGCCACCTGGCCGGCCGGCAACCGCCGGATACAGCACTGGCGCCACTGCCCGGTGGCCCGGGCTGAACAGCCATCGCCAGGGTGTCGATCCACGCCGCCCTGGTTCGTCGGGTACTTGAAGGCCGTGCATGCGGCACGGTCCATCCGGAGGCAGGCAATGAGCTACATCGATGGTTTCGTCCTGGCGGTGCCCACCGCCAACAAGGAGAAGTTCCTCGCCCACGCGCGCGCGGGTGATCCCGTTTTCATCGAATACGGCGCGCTGCGCGTGGTCGAGTGCTGGGGTGACGACGTACCACGCGGCAAGACCACCGACTTCTTCGGCGCGGTGAAAGCCACGCCGGATGAGACAGTGGTGTTTTCCTGGATCGAATGGCCGGACAAGGCGACCCGCGACGCCGGCATGCAGAAGATGATGGAAGATCCGCGGCTGGATCCGGCGAAGAATCCGATGCCGTTCGACGGCGCGCGGATGATCTACGGCGGCTTCGTGCCGATCTACGAACTGACGCCCTGATGCGTGCGGGCGCGCTCAGCGCGCGTCCGTGTCATCGCTGGCAGCGGCATGGCCGGCGCCCAGTGCGGCGCCGGCACCCATGCCCATGCCGGCCCCCATTCCACCGCCACCGCCACCGCCGCCTCCACCGGAACGACCGCCCTTGGCATCGCCGTCATTGCGGCCCTTGCCGCTGGCGCCGGGCCGGGTCGGCCCCTGCGGCGGAATCTGCAGGCCGGCCGGGATCGGCGCCAGGTCCAGCGCTTCGCGCACGAAGTCACGCAGCGAGACCACCAGGTCGTGGGTGTGCACCGGCCGACCCTGTGCCAGTTCGTTGGCGGCGCGCGCGGCCAGCCGCACCTGTTCGTCGGTGCCCAGCAGCAGGATGTCCGACAGTGCCGCCTCGACCGCATCGCGGATGCGGCGGGCGCGGTCCGAACGCGGTTCGGCGATGCCTTCGGCATCTTCGCGCTGGCGCAGGTCGCGGCGATGGCTGGGGTCCACCCCCAGTTCGCCGGTGAACGAACCGCCCAGGGTCTTGTAGGCGGCCATCAGCGTGCGCAGCCGCTCATTGATCTGCCGGTTCTCGCGCTCGCGACGCTGCTGCAGGGTCTGCATCACCAGCAGGCGGATGCCCACGCCGAGCAGGGTGATCAGGACCAGGCCGGCCAGGGTGGACAGCACGCCCTGCCAGGAACTGAAGTCGATACCGCGCATGCTCGGCACTCCGGCGGGAAGAGCCTGCATCTTGCCCCAGGCCATGTCCCAGAAACGCGAAAGGCCCCACCACCCGGAGGGTGGCAGGGCCTTCGATCACGGCGCGATTACTTGCGCTTGGCGACCTTGCGCACGGCCTTCTTGGCCGGAGCCTTCTTGGCGGCGACCTTCTTCAGCGGTGCAGCCTTCTTGGCGACCGTCTTGCGGGTGGCGGCAACCTTCTTGCCAACCGCCTTCTTGGCGACGGCGGTCTTCTTGCCGACGACCTTCTTGGCCGCAGCGGTCTTCTTGCCGACGGCCTTCTTGGCCGCAGCGGTCTTCTTGGTGGCGACCTTCTTGGTGGCGGCAACCTTCTTGCCGACAACCTTCTTCGCAGCCACGGCCTTCTTGCCGGCGACCTTCTTGGCGGCGACGGTCTTCTTGGCCACAGCCTTCTTGGCGGTGGCGGCCTTCTTGCCGACCACCTTCTTGGCGGCCGCGGCCTTCTTGGCAACGGTCTTCTTGGCCACGGCAGCCTTCTTGGTGGCGGCCTTCTTCACGGTGGCGACCTTCTTGCCGGCAGCCTTGGTGGCGGCCTTGGTGGTCTTCTTGGCGGCAGCGGCCTTCTTGGTCACAGCCTTGCCCGCAGCAGCCTTCTTCTTGGCCACTTCCTTCTTCAGGGCAGCGGCTTCGGCCTTGGCGTTCTTCTTGGCCGCTTCCAGCTTCTGCTTGGCCTTGGCAACGGTCTTGCCGACCGACTTGGCAGCCTTCTCGGCCTTCTTGGCAACGGTCTTCTCGACCTTGGCCACGGCCTTCTTGGCCTTGGCAACGCGGGTACCGGCAGCCTTGGTGGCGCGCTTGACGGTCTTCTTGACCGACTTCACGGCGTCTTCGGCGGCGTGGGCGATGGTCTCGCCAACATTGGTGGCGGTTTCTTTGACGTTCTCGACGGCGTCGGTCACGACCGACACACCATTACCGTTGCTCATGTTGCCCTCCTGCGGGCCTTTAGTATCAAAACGGGGCGATGCTATACCGACATTGACGATCGTGGAACGGGGCATGCGCCACCAATCGCATCTGCTGCGACGGCAATGGTGTAGCCAGGCACGGTCGCCAGCACGACTGCTTTGCAGCAAACCCCTTTTTTTAAGGACTGCGCCACACACGCCACACGCAGGATGGGCAGCACCGCAGTGGCCGGCACCGATGCGCTGATCCGCGCAGGTTGTGGCGCATTGCGGCACCCGGTTGCGCGGAACTGCGCAGGTATCCGTCTGTGTCCACATCGCGGTCGGCCACCTTCGGCAGTGCACGCATCGCGGCCATGACGGTCGCTTTGGCCGCGTCGCCGCCCCATGGACACGCCGGCCGGGCACGCGGTTTTCATGGCGCATTTATCCAGATCGCGACACACTCATTGAGCTTGTTTTACCGTAGGGCCGAACCGCCCCCACCCACGCCTGCGAACCGACGCCCATGCGACCGCTCCCCACCCTGCTCACGCTCGCAATCGCCGCTGCCTTTGGTGGCTTCGTTGCCACCGGCCTCAATGCACACCTGGACAACCGCGCCGATGCCGCACCGCTGCCGACGGTGTTGCCGACCACCGCAGCATTGCCGGCCTCGGTCGCCGGACAGGCGGTGCCCTCGCTGGCGCCGATGCTGGAGAAGGCGATGCCGGCGGTGGTCAGCGTCAACACCAAGCAGGTGGTGCGCGTGCGCAACCCCTTCTTCAACGACCCGTTCTTCCGCCGCCTGTTCCCCGACATCCCGCAGGAACGCATCAATGAATCGCTGGGCTCGGGCGTGATCATCGACGCCAAGGAAGGCCTGGTGCTGACCAACCACCATGTCATCGACAATGCCGATGACGTGCAGGTGACGCTGGCCGACGGGCGCACGGTCAAGGCCGAATTCCTCGGTTCGGACCGCGATACCGACATCGCGCTGATCCGCATCCCGGCGCAGAACCTGACCGACATCAAGCTCGGCAACAGCGACCAGCTGCGGGTGGGCGACTTCGTGGTGGCCATCGGCAATCCGTTCGGCTTCAGCCAGACGGTCACCTCCGGCATCGTCTCGGCCGTGGGCCGCAGCGGCATCCGCGGCCTGGGCTACCAGAACTTCATCCAGACCGATGCGTCGATCAATCCGGGCAATTCCGGTGGCGCGCTGGTCGACCTGCAGGGCCAGCTGGTCGGCATCAATACCGCCAGCTTCAATCCGCAGGGCAGCATGGCCGGCAACATCGGCCTGGGCCTGGCGATTCCCTCCAACCTGGCGCGCAGCGTGGTCGACCAGCTGGTCAAGCATGGCGTGGTGGTGCGCGGCACGCTGGGCGTGGAGAGCCAGAACCTGACCGCGCAGATCGCGCAGGGCCTGGGCCTGGGCGAAAGCCGCGGCGCGCTGATCACCCGCGTGCTGGCCGGTTCGGCCGCCGCGACCGCAGGCCTGAAGCCAGGCGACGTGGTGGTGTCGGCCAATGGCCAGCGCGTGGACAGCGCCGAGGCGCTGCACAACGTGGAAGGCCTGGCCGCGGTCGGCAGCCCGCTGACGCTGGACGTGCGCCGCGAAGGCAAGCCGTTGCAGATCAAGGCGACGCTGAAGGAGCAGGCACGTGCAGTGACCGGCGACAGCCTGGACCCGCGCCTGGGCGGCGCCACCTTCGTCGACCTGCCCGAATCGCTGCGCCAGTCGGGCGTTGGCGGCGTGCTGGTCAGCGAGGTCAAGCGCGGCAGTCGCGCGGCCAGCAACGGCCTGCAGCAGGGCGACATCATCACCGACGCCACGGTGGGTGAATTCGCCGACCTGGCCAGCTGGCGCGCCAACTTCCAGCAGCGCCCGCCGACACTGGTGCTGCGCGTGCTGCGCAACAACGGCCAGCAGCAGGGCCAGCTCGTGATGCGCTGATCGCCCCGCCGTAACACCCCCTATACCCCGGCAATGCTATTGCTGTCAGTCCAGGTCGGCACCGCCGACACCCGTTCCCCCATCGCAACAGGAGTGATTCGATGAGCCCCACCAATACCGAGAACCTGAAGGAACACCTGGGTGAAGCCGGTTCCCACCTGAAGCAGGCCGCCACGGCCGCCGGCGGTGCGATCAAGGGCGCAACCGGTGCTGCGACCGATGAACTGCGCATCGGCAAGGCCAACGTCAAGGCCGAACTGTCCGACAGCGCGCTGTCCGGCCTGGCCGCCGCCGAGTTCGGTGGTGCCGCCGCCAAGGAACAGGTCGATGCACTGATGGACAAGGGCAAGGATCTGATCGACAGCGCCGCTGAGCTGATCCGCGAACGTCCGCTGGCCTCGTTCGGCGTCGCCTTCGCCGCCGGCTGGATCATCGCCAAGCTGGCCCGCGGCAGCAGCGACAAGTAAGCCGCAGCGTGAGCGAAGACAACGCGCAAGCGCCTGATCCGGCGGCCACCCCGCCGCTGGATGAGAGCATCCGCCAGGTCGGTGCGGCCGGCCGTGCCGCCGCCGATTCGGCCAAGCACTCGCTGCGCTCGCTGCGCCGGTTGGCTTCGGCCGACTTCGCACTGGCGCGGAGTGCGTTCGGCCGCGCGCTGGCCTGGGCCGGCGTGGCGATCGTGTTCGGTGCGTCGGCCTGGCTGCTGATGGCGGCCACCCTCATCGCCCTGCTGCAGAGCTGGGGCCTGAGCTGGCTGCAGGCCCTGCTGATCACCTCGCTGCTGAGCCTGGCCGTGACCGGCTATGCGATCTGGCGGGTGTCCTACTTCTTCCACCACACCGGCATGCACGCCACCCGACGCCAGCTGTCACGCCTGGGCCTGTTCGACGAGCCCAGCGAAGATGACCCGGATGCCGATGTGCAGCTGCCGGAGGGCAAGCCATGAAGTTCGGTGCGCTGCAGCGGCGGGTGAAACGCTGCGAACAGGTGGTGACGGTGCGACTTGTCGAGACCCAGGACCACTGGTCCACGCTCAGCCAGGTCTGGCGCCAGGGCTGGTCGCCGCTGCGCATCGTGGTGGTCGGCCTGGCCGGCGGCTTCATCGCCGGCAAGCTGGAAGTGCCGGGGAAGGTCAACGGTGCGCGGTGGCTGCAGATGGTGGGCTCGGTCTCGAACCTGTTCGCCAGCGCGCAGGCGGCGTTCGCTACGGCCATGGCGGCGCAGGCCGCAGCCACCGCCGACGATGCCGCAGAAGAAGCCGACGATGCCAGCGAGCAGGCACAGGCGGCCGCATCGGCATCCGCTGCACGCCCGGCACCGGCAGCACAGCCGGCGGCGGAACCGGAACTGCGCGAGCCGCGTCCGGCCGAAGCAGCCACTGAGCTGTCAGAACGTTGATGGATGGAATCCGCCGCGCCGATCGCGGCCGGCGGATAATGCGCTTCCCTTCCCGGTTGATGCGTCGATGAGCGAGCCCCTCCTGTCCCCGCCAGCGGCCGGCCCCGAACTACCCGAGGCGCCGCTGCCGCCACCGTCGCGCCCGCGCGGCCCGATGTCGCTGGTGGTGCTGGCCACGCTGGCGGTGGGCTACACCCTGTGGGCCGCACAGGACATCATCCTGCCGGTGCTGCTGGCGATGTTCTTCGCGCTGGTCGGCAACCCGATCCTGCGCCTGTTGCAGAAGCTGTGGATTCCACGTGCGCTGGGCGCACTGCTGGTGCTCGGCGCCGGTCTCGGCGTGACCGGTGCGCTGGCGGTGCAGCTGATCGGCCCGGCGATGGAGTGGGCACAGGAAGCCCCGCAGCAGCTGCGCAAGGTCGCGCGCCAGGTACAGGACCTGACCAAGCCGGTGCAGCAGGCCAACCAGGCCGCAGAGAACTTCGCGCGCGTCGCCGGCGGTGACAGCAACCGCAAGGTGCAGGTGATCCGCACCCAGCTCGACGACCCGTACCGCATGCTGACCCGTGCACCACGGCTGGCCGCCTCGGTGCTGGCGGTGGTGCTGCTGACCCTGTTCTTCATGATCTACGGGCAGAACCTGCAGCGCGCGGCGATCGCGCTGTTCCCGAACCGCCAGCAACAGCGCTTCACCAGCGACATCCTGCGTTCGATCGAGCGCGAGGTCTCGCGCTACGTGCTGACCATCAGCGTGATCAATACCCTGGTCGGGCTGGTGTTCGCCGGTGTCCTGATGCTGTTCGGCATCAGCCTGCAGGATGCACTGCTGTGGGGCACGGTGGCGGCGCTGCTGAATTTCGCGCCCTACGTGGGCCCGCTGATCGGCGTGGCCCTGATGCTGCTGATGGGCTTCGTGGAATTCAGCGACCCGCTGCAGGCGCTGCTGCCGGCGGCCGCCTACCTGGCCCTGCATACCGTGGAGGGCCAGGTGGTGACCCCGATCGTGCTGGGGCGGCGCATGAAGCTGTCGCCACTGGTGCTGATCCTGGCACTGATGGTGTTCGGCTGGGCCTGGGGCATGATCGGGCTGCTGCTGGCAGTGCCGCTGCTGGTGTGCATCAAGCTGGTGCTGGCACGGCTGGACGGCATGCAGGGCTGGGCGCGCCTGCTGGAATGAAAGCCCGCGCGCGCAGGCGTAGAATGGCGGGGTGAATTTCCCCGTCCAAGCCATCACCCTCGACCTTGACGACACGCTGTGGCCGTTCGCTCCGATCGGTGCCCGCATCGACCTGGTCCTGCACGAGTGGATGCGTGAACACAGCCCCGCCACCGCCGCGATGTATCCGGTGGCGGCCATGCGCGAACTGCGCGAGCGCCTGTACCACGCCCATCCGCACCTCCATCACGACCTGAGCGCACTGCGCCGGCTGACCCTGCATGAAGCCCTGCACGGCAGCGGCGCCAGCCTCGACCTGCTGGAGCCGGCGTATGAAGTGTTCTACGCCGCGCGCAACCAGGTGGAGTGCTACCCCGATGCGATCGAGGCACTGGCGCGGATTGCCGCGCGGGTGCCGGTGGCGGCGCTGAGCAATGGCAACGCCGATCTGGAACGGATCGGCCTGGCCCATCATTTCGCCTTCCAGTTGGGCGCGCGCGAGCACGGCGCGGCCAAGCCCGAGGCAAGCATCTTCCACGCCGCCTGCACCCGCCTGGGTGTGGCGCCGGCACAGGTGCTGCATGTCGGCGACCATGCCGAGATGGATGTGGCCGGAGCGATCGCCGCAGGCCTGCGCGGATGCTGGATCAACCGTGAAGCCGCCACCTGGACCCATCCGCAGCTGCAGCCGGACCTGCAGTTCGACACCCTCACCGGCCTGGCCGACTGGTTGGATGCCAACCTCGACGCTGCCGCACCCCGGAGTATCTGACGCATGAGCGAGATCACTGGTTTCACCACCGACGCCACCGCGGCGCTGCCGCTGTACGTGCTGGACCGCGAGCAGTTCGCGGCCTGGAAGGACGGCCAGCCGGCCGCCACCCAGGCCTGGCTGGCATCGCAGGGCTTTACTGCCGGCGCCTTCAGCACTGCGCTGCTGCCCGGCGCCGACGGCCTGGCCGGTGCGGTGATCGGCGTCGGTGATCGCGCCGACGCCTACAGCTACTCGCACGCTCCGCACGCCCTGCCGGAAGGCAGCGTGTGGCAGCTGGCCAGCGAACTGCCGGCCGCCGAACAGGCGCTGATGCAGCTGGGCTGGGGCCTGGGCAGCTACCGCTTCGACCGCTACCGCAAGCGCCACCGTGCGCCGGCGCAGCTGGTGGCCGCCCCCACCGGCGAAGCGGCCGACCTGATCACCGCCAGCCTGCGCGTGCGTGACTGGGTCAACACCCCGACCGAGGACATGGGTCCGCAGCAGCTGGAAGACGCCGCACGTGCGCTGGCCGACGCGCATGGCGCCGAGGTCGAGGCGATCACCGGCGATGCGCTGCTGAAGCAGAACTTCCCGGCCATCCATGCCGTGGGCCGCGCCTCGCACCGCGCGCCGCGCCTGGTCGTGCTGCGCTGGGGCAAGGACACCGACCCGGCACTGGTGCTGGTCGGCAAGGGCGTGTGCTTCGACACCGGCGGCCTGGACATCAAGCCGGCCGACGGCATGCGCAACATGAAGAAGGACATGGGCGGCGCCGCGCACGCGCTGGCCCTGGCCGGCCTGGTGATGGCCTGCGGGCTGCCGGTGCGGCTGACCCTGCTGGTGCCGGCGGTGGAAAACGCGATCGGCCCGGATGCCTTCCGCCCGGGCGAAGTCATCGCCACACGCAAGGGCCTGAGCGTGGAGATCGACAACACCGACGCCGAAGGCCGCGTGATCCTGTGCGACGCGCTGACCTTCGCCAGCGAGCAGAAACCCGACCTGGTGCTGGACTTCGCCACCCTCACCGGTGCCGCACGCATCGCGTTGGGCCCGGACCTGCCGGCACTGTTCAGCAACGATGACAGCGTGGCCCAGCAGTGGCTGCAGGCCGGCGATGCGACCCGCGACCCGGTCTGGCGCATGCCGCTGTGGCGCCCCTACCTGCGTTATCTGACCAGTGGCATCGCGGACCTGGCCAATGCCGGTTCGCGCATGGCCGGCTCGGTCACTGCCGCGCTGTACCTGGAACGTTTCCTGGAAGACGGCCAGCGCTGGGCGCATCTGGACGTCTATGCCTGGAACGACGGCGAGCGACCGGGCCGGCCGGCCGGTGGCGAAGCGCTGGCGCTGCGCTCGGCCTGGGCGATGCTGAAGGCGCGCTACGCCTGATCCGGCAGGTGCCCACCGCGGGTGGGCACTTCTTCCCCGGCAAACTTGACGAAAATTTGAATACCGGGCCTGGAAGGGTTCTGCGAGGATGTGCGGGTCGACCACCCACACGCTCCGTGAAGGCAGGAACCCGACCATGTCGCTCTTCCGCTATACCCGCGCCGGCCAGGCGCCGGGCGCACCGCGCAGGCATTCGCCGCTGCTCTGGATCGCACTGATCGCGCTCATCCTGGGTGCCGTCGCACTGACCTTCGCCTGGCTGGCCGGCTGGATCGGCAACCGCCTGACCGCGCAGCGCTTCACCGACACCATCGAAGCCACCGGCCCGGCGCATCCGGGCTTCCGTCGTGCGCACAGCAAGGGCATCTGCGTGAGCGGCTGGTTCGAACCGAGCGCGCAGGCGCCGACGCTGTCCAGCGCACGGGTGTTCTCGCAACCGCGCGTGCCGGTGATGGGGCGGCTGTCGATCGGCGGCGGCGATCCCTACGGCGCCGACAACACCGCGCGCGTGCGCAGCCTGGCGGTGCAGATGGTCAGCGATGACGGCCAGGAGTGGCGGATGGCGATGAACAGCTTCCCGTTCTTCGCCGTTCCCGATGCCGAGGCGTTCTTCGAGCAGACCCGCGCCTCCATTCCCGACCCGGCCACCGGCAAGCCCGACCCGCAGAAGATGGCGGCCGTGCTGGCGAAGTACCCCAGTGCACAGGCCTTCCAGCAATGGGCCAAGACCGCGCCGTGGACCAGCAGCTGGGCCGACACCACCTTCAACAGTGTCAACAGCTTCTGGTTCACCAACGCGCAGGGCCAGAAGCGCGCGGTGCGCTGGCGCTGGCAGCCGCAGGCGCCGGTGGTGGAAATGGACGCCGAAACGCGCAAGCAGGCCAGCGTCGATTTCCTCAGCCAGGAACTGCAGCAGCGCCTGGCCAGTGGTCCGGTGCGCTGGAACCTGGTCGTCAGCACCGCCGAGCCCGGCGACGCCATCGATGATCCGTCGGTCGCGTGGCCCGAGTCGCGTGAACAGGTGGTGGCCGGCGTGCTCAGCCTGGAGCGCATGCAGTCGCAGGAAGAAGGCGCCTGCGGACAGATCAACTTCGATCCGCTGATCCTGCCCAGCGGCGTGCGCGGCAGCGACGATCCGATCCTGGCCGCACGCTCGGCGGTGTATTCGCAGTCGTTCAACCGCCGCGAACGCGAGCGCGCCAGCGGCAACGTGGAGCAACCGAAGGAGGCCGCACGATGAGCACCGGCAATGGCCACTTCAACCTGCTGGCGCGGGTACTGCACTGGTCCATGGCGCTGATGATCATCGCCATGCTGTTCATCGGCGTGACCATGGTCGCCTCGCTGCATCTGCGTCCGGTGCTGATCGACCTGCACCGTCCACTGGGCATCGCGATCCTGCTGCTGGTGCTGCTGCGCCTGTATAACCGGCTGCGCCATCGCCCGCCGCCGCTGCCGGCCGATCTGCCGGTGTGGCAGGCGATGGCGGCCAAGGCGTCGCATTGGATGCTGTACGCGCTGATGCTGGCGATGCCGCTGATCGGCTGGGCGATGCTGTCGGCCGGCGGTTACCCGATCGTGCTGTGGGGTGGCCTGCACCTGCCGCCGATCGTGCCGCACACCCCGGCCTTGTATGCCGCGCTGCGCAACGCGCACAGCCTGCTGGCCTATGTATTGTTCGCCACCGTGCTGATGCACGTGGGGGCGGCGCTGTTCCACCTGTGGGTGCGGCGTGACGGGGTGTTCCAGGCGATGGCGCGCGGGAAGGATTGATCGGGTTCGCCGGGAGTTCCCGGCGGATCGTTTCCGCGACCGCGGAGGGGTGTCACTTTCTTTGCTCGTGCAAAGAAAGTAACCAAAGAAACACGCCGCCAGGTCGCGAGCCGGTGCTACGCACCGGTGCCCTGCGCTTCTCGGGGAAACAGGGGGCGCCGCCGAACTCGCTGCGCTCAAACACCGGCGCCTCTTCGCCCCTGATTCCCCTGCGATGCTCGGCTCGCTATAAGGCGGACCCAACGTCAAAGGCCACAGCTGCACCCAGTAGATCCACGCCATGCGTGATTGCCGTTGCCGTTGATCTTGACCTTCCAGTCCGCCTTCAAGCGAGCCGAGCACCGCAGGTCCAGCGAGGGCGAAGAGGTGCGGGTGTCTGAGCGCAGCGAGTTCCCGCACCGTCCCTCGATGGACCGAGGAGCACAGGGCACCGGCGTGCGAAGCACGCCGGCTCGCGGCCGGCGGCGTGTTTCTTTGGTTACTTTCTTTGCACGAGCAAAGAAAGTGACACCCCACCGCGGTCGCGGAAATGATCCCCTACAACCACCCCTTCTGCCGCGCCAACCGGTACGCCTCGATGCGATTGGCCACGCCCAGCTTGCCGATGCACTCGGACAGGTAATTGCGCACCGTACCGTGCGACAACCCCAGCTGCTCGGCGATCTCGCTGGCCGTGCGGCCCTCGCCCGCCAGCCGCAGCACCCGGCGCTCGCGGTCGGTCAGCGGGTCGGCCTGCGACCATGCATCCAGCGCCAGCTGCGGGTCGATCGCGCGGATGCCCTGGTTCACCTTGCGCAGTGCGTCGGCCAGGTTCTCGGCCGGTGCGTCCTTCAACAGGTACCCCAGCACGCCGGCTTCCAACGCGCGACGCAGGAAGCCGGCACGGGCGAAGGTGGTCACGATCACCACCTTGATCGGCAGCTCATGGCGGGCGATGCGCTGCGCCAGTTCCAGCCCGGACAGGCCAGGCATCTCGATGTCGGTCACCAGGATGTCCGGCTTCAGCTGCTGCAGCATCCGCCATGCGGCTTCGCCGTCGGCGGCGCTGCCCAGTACCTCGATATCAGGCTCCAGGCCCAGCAGCGCCGACAACGCACCCCGTACCATCGCCTGGTCTTCGGCCAGCAGGATGCGGATCATGCCGCACCGCCCGGTGCCAATGACGCCGGCGGCAACGGCGTACTGGCGGCCACCAGCGGCACGCGCACGGTCAGCACCGTGCCTTCTCCGCGCGGAGACTGAAGCGTCAACTGGCCACCCAGCGCCGCCGCCCGTTCGCGCATGCCACACAGTCCATTGCCCTCGGCCTGCACGCCACCGCGCCCGTCATCGCGTATCTGCATCGCCAACTGTCGTTCCTCAAGCATGAAATCCACCTGCACCCGGGTCGCCTGCGCATGGCGCACGATATTGGTGGCTGCTTCGCGCAGCACCAGAGCCAGTCCACGTTCCACGTCCACCGGCATCGGTGGCGGCGTCGTGTACTGCAGGTGCACCTGCTGGCATTCCAGCAGCAGGCGTGCCGAGGCCAGCTCACCGGCCAGGTCACTGGCGCGGATGCCGGTCACCGCACTGCGGACCTGTGCCAGCGCCTCGCGGGCGATCGCCTCGGCCTCGCCGATCTCCTGCCGCGCGCGCGCGTCGCCACGGTCGTGCAGCTTGCGCGCCAGCTCCAGCTTCAACGTGATCAGCGACAGGGTGTGGCCGAGCAGGTCATGCAGGTCACGGCCGATGCGTTCGCGCTCGGCGGTGGTCGCCAGCCGCCGGACTTCGTCCTGCGACAGCTGCAGGGCAACGTCGCGCTGCTGGCTCAGGGCCTCCACGTTCACCACCAGCCCGACAATGAACGACACCGCTGGCATCCACACCATGGCCTGCCACGGATAGCCGAAGTACAACGCGGTGCCACAGAACAGCAGGTTCAGCCCGGTCAGCTGCAGCAGGTACGCCCACCAGCTGCTGCGCCCGCTCATGCGGATCATCACGCAGCCGAACACGAAGTAGCTCAAGCCCGAGGGGTACCAGGGCAGCAGTACCAGCGCCAGCACGATCATGCCCAGCGCATAGCGCCACCCATGGTGCCGTGGCGCCAGCATCACCCTGGCGTAGAGCAGCAGGAACAGCGGATAGCTGACCAGGGTCAGCAGCAGCCAGCGCAGCGTGAAGCCATTGCCCAGCACCGGGGTGAGGAAGATCCATACCGACCACAGCAGGTGGATCGCGCCGCTCCAGGGCGACTTGCCACGTCGCAGCAGTTCGGCCACGGCCGAATCCGGCGCAGGGCGCAGCAGGGACGCAAGCCAGCTCGACGACACGGGAGGATCCAGGCGGGGACGAACGTTGCCGATCATGCCAGTTCAGCCGATCCGGCGCAGGCGGCGGCGTGCCAGCAGCAACGC
Source organism: Stenotrophomonas sp. GD04024 (assembly GCF_029837545.1). Lineage (NCBI taxonomy): Bacteria > Pseudomonadati > Pseudomonadota > Gammaproteobacteria > Lysobacterales > Lysobacteraceae > Stenotrophomonas > Stenotrophomonas sp. GD04024. The sequence goes on from NZ_JAOEDV010000009.1 coordinate 30,292, forward strand.
CACCACGGTCACCGCCAGCAGCACCAGCAGATGGCCGCCGATGCTGCCCGCCGACGGCAGCCCGACCACCGGCAGCGCCAGCTGCGCCAGATGCCAGGTCGGCCACAGCGGTGCCATCGTCGAGAACAGCGCAGGCAGTGCCGACAGCGGCAGCCACAGCCCCGACAGCAGGGCCAGCGGCAGGTAGACCAGGTTGACCATCGCCGGCGCCGCACTGGCGCTGACATGGCTGCCGATCAGCAGGCCGATCGCCCCCAGCGGCAGTGCGGCCAGGCCGGCCACCGCCAGCAGCTGCAGCATCTGCGCGGGTTGCAGGTGCACGCCGCCCAGCACGCGCGCCACGCCGATCAGCAACGCGGCCACCAGCAGCGCGAACATCACCGCCATCGCCAGCCGTGCCAGCAGCGGTGCCGCCGCCGGCATCGGCAGCGCGCGCTTGAGGGTCAGCAGGCCGCCTTCGCGGTCCAGCGCGAGCTGCACGCCGAAGCCGAACAGGGCCGGCGCCATCGCGCCGAACACGCAGTAGGTGGCCAGCAGGTACAGCGGCGCATGGCCCCGCCCCAGCAGCACGCCGAACAGCAGGTAGAACAGCACCGGGAACAGCAGCGACGGCACCGCGAACGCGGGCGTGCGCCAGGCGCGGCGCAGCTCGGCCTGCAGTTCAGCGGCGTAGGGGCGCAGGGCGCGGCGCCAACCCGGGCGCGCGGCTGCAGGCGTACGGATCACGGTGTTCATGCGGCCTCCCGGGTCATGTCGAGGAACGCGTCGGCCAGCGCCGCGCCCTGTACTTCCAGCTCGCACAGCTGTGCGTCGGCGGCCAGCAGGCGCGCCACCACCGGCTCGGCCGGGCTGGCCAGCAGCTGCAGGTGCTCGCCCTCGCGCTGCACCTGCTGCACGCCGGGCCACTGCCGCAGCACATCGACGGCCAGCGCACTGCGGCAGCGGATGCGGCGCGGCCGGTCGGCCAGGCGCAGTTCGGCCAGCGGCGCGTCGGCCAGCACCCGGCCCTGCTCCAGCACCACCACCTGCTGCGCCAGCGCTTCGGCCTCCTCCAGGTAATGGGTGGTCAGCAGCACGCCGCAGCCCTCGGCCACGTGCTGCCGGATCGCCTGCCACATCCCCTGCCGCGCCTGGATGTCCAGGCCGGTGGTCGGCTCGTCCAGGAACAGGACGCGCGGGCGGCCGCAGATCGCGATGGCGAACTGCACGGCGCGTTGCTGGCCACCGGACAGCTGGCCGTAGCGGCGCCGCGCCAGCGCCTGCAGGCCGGCGCGCTGCAGCACCTCCGGCAAGGGCATTGGGTCGGGATAGCAGGCGCTGGCCTGCGCCACCAGCTCGTCCACCTGCAGCATCGGTGGCAGGCTGGTGCTCTGCAGCATCACGCCCAGGCCCAGGCGGCTGGCGCGCTGCTGCGGGTCGCCGCCGAGCAGCTCGACCTCGCCGGCATCGGCCCGGCGCAGGCCCAACAACACGCTGATCGCGGTACTCTTGCCGGCACCGTTGCGGCCCAGCAATGCCAGCACCTGGCCAACGCGGACCTGCAGGTCGATGCCATGCAGGGCGGTATGGTCGCGATAGCGCACCTGCACCTGCTGCAGGCGGGCCAGCGACGGGGCGATCGGATCCATGGGCGGTACCGGTAGCGGGGACGTTGCCATCCTGTGCCGCCGTGGTCACGTTTCGCAGTTGCCGCCGTCAGTGTCATCGGATGACAGCTGTCACTGCCATCATCGCCGTACCTGCCTTCATGCTGTGCCGCACGCTCCCTTGCCGGAACCGCCGCCGTCCGCTCTTCCGGCCACACCCGCCCGAACGCCTGTGATGGAACGAATGAACGCTTCTGCCGAGCTGTTGAAGGAACTCCGTATCGACCGCAAATCGCCGCCAACTGCCTCCGGCGGCAGTGGCGGTGGCCGCCGCTGGCTGTGGATCGCGATCATCGTGGGCGTGTTGCTGATCGCCGCCGCCGTCGCCTTCCTGTTCGCCCGCTCGCCGGCCGTGGAAGTCGAAACCGCGCCTGCCGTGGCCATCCAGCAGGGCAGCGCCAGCAGTTCGGTGCTCGACGCCAGCGGCTACGTGGTGGCCCGGCGCATGGCCACGGTCTCGGCCAAGATCACCGGCAAGGTGCGCGAGGTGATGATCGAGGAAGGCATGCGCGTGGAGCAGGGCCAGATCATGGCCACGCTGGACCCGATCGATGCCGACGCGCAGCGCAGCCTGTATGCCTCGCAGCTGCAGGCCGCGCGCAGCCAGGTGGCCGGCCTGGAGGCGCAGCAGAAGCAGGCCGCGGCCGAAGCCAGCCGCCTGCAGGCGCTGGTCGGCCAGCAGCTGGTCTCGCGCTCGCAGTACGACCAGGCCGTGGCCCAGCGTGACAGCCTGCGCGCCCAGCTCGACACCGCCCAGCGCAACGTCAAGGTCGCCCACGACCAGTTGGCCATCGCCGACCTCGGCGTGGACAACAACGTGGTACGCGCGCCGTTCTCCGGCGTGGTCACCGCCAAGGCGGCGCAACCGGGCGAAATCGTCTCGCCGCTGTCGGCCGGCGGTGGCTTCACCCGTACCGGCATCGGCACCATCGTCGACATGGATTCGCTGGAGATCGAGGTCGAGGTCGGCGAGGCCTTCATCGGCCGCGTGCAGCCGAAGATGCCGGTGGAAGCCACGCTCAACGCCTACCCGGAATGGAAGATTCCGGGCGAGGTGATCGCCATCATTCCAACCGCTGACCGTGGCAAGGCCACGGTGAAGGTGCGCGTCGCGCTGAAGGTGAAGGACCCGCGCATCGTGCCGGAGATGGGCGTGCGGGTCAGCTTCCTGGAGCAGGCGCAACCGCAGGCCGCCAGCAAACCGCAGGGCGTGCGCGTGCCGGCCGGCGCGGTGGTGCAGCGTGAAAGCAGCACGGTCGCCTTCGTGCTGGGTGATGACAGCCGCGTGCAGCAGCGCACGGTCGAGGCCGGCCAGGCGATGGGCAAGGACCGCCAGATCCTCAAGGGCGTCAGCGCGGGTGAGTCGGTGGTGGTCAATCCACCGGAGACCCTGCGCGAGGGCGCCAAGGTGCAACAGAAACAAGCGCAGTAACGGCGTGGCGCCCCCGCGCGCCGCCGGCAGCACCGCTCGACGCACGCCCGCGGCCACCGCGGGCGCAGTGCCCCGTTTCCCGCCTTCCGTGGAGAACCACCCATCTCGACCCTGGTTTCACTGCGCAACATCACCAAGACCTACCAGCGTGGCCCCGAGAAAGTGCAGGTGCTGCACGGCATCGACCTGGACATCGCGCGCGGCGACTTCGTCGCGCTGATGGGCCCATCCGGTTCGGGCAAGACCACCCTGCTCAACCTGATCGGCGGCCTGGACAACCCCAGCGGCGGCGAGATCAGCATCGAAGGCGAGCGCATCGACCAGATGAGCGGCGGCCAGCTGTCGACCTGGCGCAGCCACCACGTCGGCTTCGTGTTCCAGTTCTACAACCTGATGCCGATGCTGACCGCGCAGAAGAACGTCGAGCTGCCGCTGCTGCTGACCCACCTCAGCGCCGCGCAGCGCAAGCGCAATGCGGAGATCGCGCTGACCCTGGTCGGCCTGGCCGACCGCCGCAGCCACCGCCCGAATGAACTGTCCGGCGGCCAGCAGCAGCGCGTGGCGATTGCCCGCGCGATCGTCTCCGACCCCACCTTCCTGATCTGCGACGAACCCACCGGCGACCTCGACCGCCAGTCCGCCGAAGAGATCCTGGGCCTGCTGCAGCAGCTCAACCGCGAGCACGGCAAGACCATCATCATGGTCACCCATGACCCGAAGGCAGCCGAGTACGCCACCCACACGGTGCACCTGGACAAGGGCGAGCTGGCCGACGCCCCGCTGGCCCACTGACGGAGGCCATCGCGATGAAATACTTTTCATTGGTGTGGGCGCAGCTGTTCCGCAGCCGCACACGTACCTTGCTGACCCTGCTCTCGGTGGTGGCTGCGTTCCTGTTGTTCGGCATGCTCGATTCGGTGCGCGTGGCCTTCAATTCCGGCGGCAGCGTGGAAGGGGCCAACCGGCTGGTGGTGGCCTCGCGGCTGTCGATCACCCAGTCGCTGCCGATCCGCCTTGAAACCCAGATCCGCCAGGTGGCCGGCGTGCGTGATGTGGCCTACGGCATGTGGTTCGGCGGCATCTACCAAGACCCGAAGAACTTCTTCCCGAACTTCTCGGTGTCGCCCAACTACTTCGACGTGTACCGCGAGCTGCAGATCGACCCGGCGCAGCTGGAAGACTGGAAGCAGACCCGCACCGGCGCCATCGTCGGCGAAACCCTGGCCAAGCAGTTCGGCTGGAAGATCGGTGACACCATCCCGCTGCAGGCCACGATCTTCCCGCGCGGCGGCAGCAACGACTGGCCGCTGGAACTGAAGGGCATCTACCGCTCCAAGGACCGTGCATTGGCCGCCAACGAAGAACGCCAGTTGATGATGAACTGGAAGTACTTCGATGAATCCAACGACTACATCAAGAACCAGGTGAGCTGGTACACGGTGACGCTGGACAATCCCGACCACTCCTCGCGCGTGGCGCAGGCCATCGATGCGATCTCGGCCAACTCCGACCACGAGACCAAGACCCAGACCGAGTCGGCGTTCCAGCAGGCCTTCGTCAAGCAGTTCGCCGACATCGGCATGATCGTCACCTCGATCATGGGCGCGGTGTTCTTCACCCTGCTGCTGCTGACCGGCAACACCATGGCGCAGGCGGTGCGCGAGCGCGTGCCCGAACTGGCCACGCTGAAGACGCTGGGCTTCAGGGACAGCACCGTGCTGACCCTGGTGATGGTGGAGTCGGTGCTGCTGATCGGCCTCGGCGGCCTGATCGGCATGGGCCTGGCCGCACTGGTGCTGCCCGCGATCAGCCCGAAGAGCATGGGCATGCTGCCACCGCACGTGCCGACGCCGACCTGGCTGATGGGGCTGGGCCTGATCGTGGTGATCGGCATCATCGTCGGCTTGTTGCCGGCGCTGCGTGCCAAGCGCCTGAAGATCGTCGACGCACTGGCCGGCCGCTGAGGAGGACACCGACATGTTCAAGAGCAAACTCAAGAAGTGGCTGGGCAACGCGCTGACCGTGCTGCTGCTGGTGATCGGCCTGGTGCTGTGGATCAGCCTGCCGTGGATCGGCGTACTGGCCGTGGCGGTACTGGTGGCGCTGTGGCTGCTGCTGACCCGCGGCGGACGGCTGGCGCTGGCCGCCACCCGCATCGGTGTGGCCAGCCTGCCGCAGCGCTGGGGCGCCTCCTCGGTGATCGTGGTAGGCATCGCCGGCGTGGTCGGCGTGCTGGTGGCGATGCTGGCGATGGGCGAAGGCTTCCAGGCCACGCTCAACAACACCGGCGATGACACCACTGCCATCGTGCTGCGCGGCGGTTCGCAGGCCGAGACCAACTCGGTGATCACCCGCGAGCAGGTGCCCACGCTGTCTACCCTGCCTGGCATCAGCCGTGATGCGCAGGGCCGGCCAATGCTGTCGCCGGAGCTGTCGCAGGTGGTCAACCTGGTGTCGAAGGCCGATGGCACCGACGTCAACGCGCAGTTCCGAGGCGTCGGCCCGCAGGCGTGGGCCGTGCATGACAAGGTCAAGATCATCGAAGGGCGCCCGTTCGCCGCCGGCCTGCGCGAGATCGTGGTCGGCCAGGGCGCGCGCGGCCAGTTCCGCGATATGGATGTCGGCAGGACGCTGACGCTGGGCAACCAGACCTGGACCGTGGTCGGCGTGTTCGCCACCGGCGATGCGCATGATTCGGAACTGTGGACCGATGCCGATACGCTGGCCACCACCTATCAGCGCAGTGCCTGGCAGTCGATCAGCGTGCGTACCGATGGCAAGGCCGGCTTCGAGCAGTTCAAGGCCGCCGTCGCCGCCGACCCGCGGCTGAAGCTGGACGTGGAAACCACCCGCGTCTACTACAGCAAGCAGGGCGGTGGGCTGACCAAGCTGATCGACATCCTCGGCAAGGTGATCGGCACGATCATGGCGGTGGGTGCGGTGTTCGGTGCACTCAACACCATGTATGCCGCCGTGGCCACGCGTGCGCGCGAGATCGCCACCATGCGTGCGATCGGTTTCCGTGGCCTGCCGGTGGTGACCGCGGTGATGCTGGAGACGATGCTGCTGGCCCTGCTCGGCGGGCTGCTGGGTTGCGCGGTGGCGTGGCTGCTGTTCAACGGCTACAGCGTGTCCACCATCGGCAGCAATTTCAGCGCGGTGGTGTTCAAGTTCCATGTGTCGCCGGAACTGCTGTGGACGGGCCTGAAATGGGCATTGGGCATCGGCCTGGTCGGCGGCCTGTTCCCGGCGCTGCGCGCGGCGCGATTGCCGATCACCACGGCACTGCGCGAAACCTGAGCATCATGCAGCGATACAACGCGCATCACGCAGGGGGACGGAGCGAAGGCTCCGTCCCTTTTTTGCTTGCCGAACTCAGAAATCTGCCGCTGCGGCATCAGACGGCAGGGCGCGCGAGGCCAGGTGCTGGCGAAGGGCGTCCTCCGGCGGATACGCCGTGCCCAGCGCGTGCTGCTCGCCCGTATGCCGGTCGACGAAGATCGGGCCATTGCCGGCCAACGCATCCGAGATTTCGCCGGATTGCAGGTAGCGCAGCGACTGGAAGCAGAACAGCCAGCCTTCGACCACTTCATGCTCATGCGTGATGGCAACCGGCTCTTCGTCGCTGGCAAGTACAGCCTCGACGCGACGGCGAGCTTCTTCGAGCTGGATCATTCCTTCATCTCCCACTTTCGACGACGGCGCGAAGAGCATTTCATGCAGGTAGATGCATCGCAACGGATGCGCGCCTGCGTACAAGCGCGCGCTGCGGCGTGTTGTCGCAACCCCTCAAGCGTGCCGGGTTCGTGCCGCTATCGATGCCTCTGCCCATTGCAAACGCAGCGCACGTGACGTTGCGCACAGTGCATCTGTGGATTGTTGGTTGCGATTCATTTTCGCACGCATGCAGCAGCGCAGAGGCAAACAGTTACGGATGGAAACACTCTAGAATCCGGCCCCCCACGTTGGTTTGCAGCACCCCACGCGCCCACAGAACGGGCGCTTGTTTTTCCTGAAACACGAGATGTCACGGATGTCCCTGAAAACCACTCCGCTGCGCAACGCGATCGTGATCGCGCTGGCCGCCAGCTGCACCACCCCCGCCTTTGCGCAGAGCGCCGGCGATACCACCACCAACCTCGACCGCATCGAAATCACCGGCTCGCGCATCCGCCAGGCCAGTGTCGAAACCGCACAGCCGGTGATCGCGCTCAGCCGCGCCGAGATCGACAAGAAGGGCTACGTCAACGTCGCCGACATCCTGCAGGACATTCCTGCAGCAGGCGCGCCCAGCATGAGCCGCGCCTCGTCGCTGACCTCCTCGCGCGACTTCGGCGGCATGTACGTCAGCCTGCGCAACCTGGGCCCGGAACGCAGCCTGGTGCTGATCGACGGCCGCCGCATGGGCGTCAGCGCCGGCGGTTATTCCGACCTGGCCTCGATCCCGTCGGCGATTGTCGAGCGCGTTGAAGTGCTGACCGACGGTGCCTCCGCACTGTACGGCTCCGATGCCATCGCCGGTGTGGTCAACATCATTACCCGCAGGAACTTCGATGGCGGCCAGGCCAGTGCCTACGTCGGCCAGTACGGCGAAGGCGACGGCCAGAAGCGCTCCTACAGCGCCACCTTCGGCAAGACCTTCGACCGCGGCTGGTTCAGCGTCGGCGCCGAGCGCACCAAGGAAGACGAGGTGCTGGGCAAGGATCGCGAGTTCAGCCGTTACCCGAACGGCCCGCGCCACCCCAATGATGGCCTGAACGGCAACACCCCGTGGGGCTACGTCACCGTGGGTGGCAAGAACCTGACCGTGGGCCCGGGCGGCGACCCCAGCAAGGCGGGCAACTTCCACGCGCCGGACCCGGCCGACGGTGCCAACACCAAGTCGAACATGAGCCTGCAGACCGGCCTGGAGCGCACCTCGGTGTTCGCCAACGGCGGCTTCTCGATCACCGACGACCTGCGCATCGTCGCCGACGCGCTGTACAGCAAGCGCGAGTCGATCAAGCACCTGGCCGGTTACCCGTACTCGGTGAGCGCCGCGCAGGGCCGCAGCGGCAGCCGCGCCGCGCTGTCCAAGGACAGCGCATTCAACCTGTGGGGCCAGGATGTGCTGTTCGCACACCGCACCGAGGAACTGCCGCGCGGCACCGAGAACAACCTGGAAACCAAGCGCGCCAGCATCGGCCTGGAAGGCAGCTTCGAAACCGGTTCGCGGTACTGGGACTGGAACGTCAGCTACATGTACAACCGCAATGAAGGCGAGCGCATCGGTACCGGCAGCATGTACCAACCGCACGTCAACCTGGCCGTCGGCCCGTCCTTCATGGATGGCGACGTGGCCCGCTGCGGTACGCCGGGCGCGGTGATCGCCGGCTGCGTGCCGTGGAACCCGGCAGCGCCGATGGGCTACACCGGCCCGGGCTCGCTGAGCAACCAGGACGTGCAGGACTACCTGTTCACCCGCTTCGTCGACAAGATGCAGAGCACCACCAAGGTCGCCAGCGGCAACATCTCCGGCTCGCTGTTCACCCTGCCGGCCGGCGACATCCTGGCCGCGCTGGGCGTCGAACACCGCAGCGAAGAAGCCAGCTACACCCCGGATGCGAAGGTGCAGAAGGGCGAGATCGCCGGCACCAGTGGCCAGCCGACCCGTGGCAACTACTCGCTCAACGAGGTCTACCTGGAGCTGCAGGTGCCGCTGCTGGCCGACCTGCCGTTCGCGCGTGAACTGTCGCTGGACGTGGCTGGTCGCTACTCGGATTACAACAACTTCGGTTCGACCACCAACAGCAAGTTCGGGCTGAAGTGGAAGCCGATCGACAGCCTGCTGGTGCGCGCCACCTACGGCACCGGCTTCCGTGCGCCGACCGTGGACGACCTGTACGGTGGCACCGTCAGCAGCCGTGACGCGTTCACCGATCCGTGCGATACCTCCTTCGGTACCGCCGCCACCAGCGCCGCCGTCGCCGCCCGCTGCCAGGCGCTGAAGGTGCCGGCCAACTTCCGCCAGCTCAACAGCGATGGCAGCGTGGCCACCAAGCCCGGCCAGCAGGCCACCACCGATTTCAGCTCCGGTTCCAACCCGGAACTGAAGCCGGAAACCGCCAAGACCTGGACCGTGGGCCTGGTGTACAGCCCGGACTTCGTGCCAGGCCTGGACGTCAGCCTGGACTGGTGGAAGATCCGCATCAACAACGCCATCGTCGGCGAGTCGGCCACCAACCTGCTGGAACAGTGCTACGTGCAGGGTTCGGACGCCGCCTGCGGCCGCTTCACCCGTGGCAGCAACGGCCAGGTCAACAGCCTGGACCGCTCGCTGGTCAACGCCGGTTTCCGCGAGACCGCCGGCTATGACATCAACCTGCGCTACCGCCTGCCGGACACCACGTTTGGCAAGTTCGCCATCAACTGGAACACCACCTACACCGACTACCTGGAGCAGCGCAACGACAACGCCGTCACCACTCCGGTGGAACAGCGTACCGGTTGGGGCGGCGACTTCCGCGTGCGCTCCACCTTCAACCTGGATTGGCAGTACGGCGACTTCGGCATCGGCTGGACCGCGCGCTACTACTCCAGCATGAAGGAGAAGTGCTCGTACATGGACGAGTGCAACCTGCCGGACTTCAACTCGCCGTACACCAGCACCTCGCCGACCAACAAGGTGGGCTCCAACACCTTCCACGACCTGCAGGTGCGTTACAGCCTGCCGTGGGATGGCACCGTGTCGCTGGGCGTGAACAACGTGTTCAACCACCAGGGTCCGACCATGTACAGCCAGCCGAACAGCAGCTTCACCTACTACGGTGGCTTCGACATCGGCCGCTTCATGTACATGAAGTACCAGCAGCGCTTCTAAGCCTGCAACCGCGTTCCCGCCACCGCCATCTCTCTCTCCTGGCGGTGGATGGAAGCAGAACGGCGCCCTTCGGGGCGCCGTTCTTTTTTGCTGCATCGTGTTCGCCGGGTCTGGCCCGGCGCTATCGCTTCGCAGTGCGCATCGTGCGGATGTTGTCGCCGACAAACAGCACCAGGCCGGCCCAGATCGCGGCAAAGCCGATCGCCTTGCCGGTATCGAATCCTTCGTGGAAGAAGAACACGCCCAGCAGCAGCTGCAGGCTCGGCGCGATGTACTGCAGGATGCCGACCAGCGACAGCGGGATGCGCTTCACGCCGTAGGCAAAGCCGATCAGCGGTACCGCAGTGACCGCGCCGCCGAAGATCAGCAGCAGGTCGTTGCGCCAGCCCCAGCCATGGAAGAAGGCACCGCCGTGGCCGTTCTCGGCCCAGATCGCGAACGCCAGCGCCGGCAGGAACAGGTACAGGCTCTCCACGCCCAGGCCAGCCACCGGATCAACCGAGACCAGCTTGCGCAGCAGCCCGTACAGGCCGAACGAACAGGCCAGGCCCAGCGCGATCCACGGCGGCGTGCCGGCATCGATGGTCAGCCATGCCACGCCCACTGCCGCCATCGCCACCGCCACCCACTGCAGGCGGCGCAGGCGTTCCTTCAGTACCAGCACGCCCAGCAGCACGTTCACCAGCGGATTGATGAAGTAGCCCAGGCTGGTCTCGATCACATGCCCGGCATTGACTGCCCAGATGTACAGGCCCCAGTTGAAGGCAATGGTCAGGCTGGACACCAGCAGGATCGGCAGCGCGCGCGGCTGCGCCGCAATCTTCTTCCACCAGCCCAGGCGCGAGCTGATCAGCAGCCAGCCCAGCACCATCACCGTGCTCCAGATGATGCGGTGGGCGATGATCTGGAACGAGGGCACCTCGTTGAGCAGGTGCCAGTACACCGGCACCAGCCCCCAGATCACGAAGGTGGACGCGGTGACCAGCAGGCCCCGGCGTTGTTCTTTCTCGTCCATGCTCATTGCTTTCGCGTCCTTGCCATCGTCAACACCACCACGCCCAGAAGAATCACCGCCATGGCCAGCAGGTCGCGCCAGCCGAACCGTTCACCGTTGAGCAGCGCGCCCAGCAGCACCGCGATCACCGGGTTGACGTAGGCATAGCTGCCGGCCAGCGCCGGGCGCACGTTCTGCAGCAGCCATACGTAGGCGGTGAACGCAACGATGGAACCGAACACGCACAGGTAAGCCATCGCCAGCAGGCCGCTGGTGTCGGGCAAGGTGGTCGGGCGCTCGCCCACCGCCAGGCCGATCAGCACCAGCAGCACGCCGCCGCAGATCATCTGCCCGGCCGCGGTCATGAACGGGCCCGGCAAGTCCAGGCCGCGCGCCCACACCGAACCGAACGCCCAGCCGACCGGTGCGATCAGCAGCAGCACCAACCCGGTCGGCGATGCGGTCAGGCTGCTGCCGGCGTTGAGCCAGACCACGCCCAGGAAGCCGATGGCGATACCCAGCCACTCGCCGCGGCTGGCGTGCTGGCCGCGCAGCGCCGAGAACAGCGCCATCCACAGCGGCACCGAGGCCACGGCCGTGGCGGCCAGGCCGGAGGACACCTCGCGCTCGGCCAGCACCACCATGCCGTTGCCCAGCACCAGCATGGTCACGCCCATGATGACCAGGTTGCGCCACTGCCGCAGGGTCGGGTTGGGCAGCTTCCAGAACAGGCGCAGCGCCAGGTACATCACCCCGCCGGCAATGATGAAGCGGCTGCCGGAGACCATGGTCAGCGGCAGCGCGCCGCCGTGCAGGGCCTTGGCGATGCCCAGGTAGGTCGAGCCCCAGACCACGTAGACCAGCAGCAGTGCCAGCGCGACAAGGCCACCCCGGGGGGCAGCCGCAGACGGAGAGGGGGGAGCCGACATGACGCACCAGGGAGCCGGGGGAAGGCGGATTCTAGGACGTTTTGAGTATGGTCCGGGACCCCGGACGATGGCACGCTGTCATCCATCCATGCACCCTGCTCTGGTCTGCTACCCCGTGTTGACGGTCGATGCAGTACCAAGAGGGCTGCCCGGCCGCGCAGCCCCAAGGCCGGGCGCCGTTTTCCCTGCGCACGGACGCGCCGCATCGAGGATTCCCACCCAGATGAGCACCACGTCCCAACCTGCTGTTCCCGCGAACGACCGCGCCGCCCTGCGGCGGTCGATCTCCAACACCCTCAAAGGCTCTGCCGGCAACCTGGTGGAGTGGTACGACGTCTACGTGTACTCGGTGTTCGCCGTGTACTTCGAATCGCAGTTCTTCTCGCCGGACGACAAGAACTCCACCATGTACGTGTGGGCGATCTTCGCCGCCACGTTCCTGATGCGCCCGATCGGCGCCTGGTTCTTCGGCCGCTTCGCCGACCGCCACGGCCGCCGCCTGGCGTTGACCGTGTCGGTCACCCTGATGGCCGTCTGTTCCTTCCTCATCGCCATCACGCCCACCGCGGCCAGCATCGGCATCTGGGCGGCGGTCATCCTGCTGTTCGCGCGCCTGCTGCAGGGCTTCGCTACCGGCGGCGAGTACGGTGCCAGTGCCACCTACATGTCCGAGGCCGCCATTCCCGGCCGCCGCGGCTTCCTGTCCTCGTTCCACTACGTCACCCTGGTCGGTGGCCATGTGCTGGCCCAGCTGACCCTGCTGCTGATGCTGACCTTCTGGGGCAAGCCGGAAATCTCCGAGTGGGGCTGGCGCATCGCCTTCGGCATCGGCGGTATTGCCGCGGTGGTGGTGTTCTGGCTGCGCCGGGGCATGGACGAGTCACTGGCGGAGTCGTCCATCGAGGCCGCGCGCGAAGGCAAGGCACAGAAGTCCGGCTCGATGTACGAACTGTTCGTGCACCAGTGGCGGCCGCTGCTGCTGTGCTTCCTGATCACCGCCGGTGGCACCGTGGCCTTCTACACCTACTCGGTGAACGGCCCGAAGATGATCCAGAGCGCATTCGCCGGCAACGACCCGATGACCGGCACCCTGATCAACCTGGGTGTGCTGACGTTCCTGATGGTGCTGCAGCCGGTCGGTGGCTGGCTGTCGGACATCATCGGCCGCAAGACCCTGCTGGTGTTCTTCGGCGTGGGCGGCGTGCTGTACAGCTGGTACCTGATCACCCAGCTGCCGCACCAGCATGACGCCACCCTGGCCTTCCTGACCCTGGCCATGGCCTTCGTCATCCTCACCGGCTACACCTCGATCAACGCGGTGGTGAAGGCCGAACTGTTCCCCACCCACGTGCGTGCACTGGGCGTGGGCCTGGGCTATGCACTGGCCAACTCGCTGTTCGGCGGTACCGCCCCGCTGCTGTACCAGGGCGCGCTGAAGACCGGCCACGTCGACTGGTTCGCCATCTATGTCACCGCGACGATCGCGGTATCGTTGGTGGTCTATGTGTTCTTCCTCACCAACAAGGGCCCGAACTGGCTCGACGGCACCCGCAAGTAAGGGTGCTGTAGTGATCGCGGCCACCGGTGCAATGCCGGTGGCCGCTGCGTCTGCCGCCTCGCCACTGATGTGGATCGCGGCGGCGCTGGCGGCAGCCACGGCAGTGGCCTGGCTGCTGCGCCGTCCCGGCGCGCAGGCAGCGTGGCCGCGCATCGGCTTCGGGATTGCCCTGCTGGTGTTCTGTGCCGCGCTGGCGTTGCAGCTGGCGGTAGACCTGGGCAGCGGCCACAGCTCGCTGCAGCTGCGCCTGCATCGCGGCATCAATGCAGGGTCGCCGGTTGGTTTGCGCACGATGGTGGCGTGTTATCTGGCCGCACTTGCTGCCGCCGGCTGGGGCGCCTACGCGCTGCTGCGCCGGCACTACCTCAGCGGCGGGCGGCTTCGCTCTTGTCGCGCGCGCCGCGGAACTCCGATTCCTTTTCCCAGGTCGGCCAACGGCGGCTGTTGGCCAGCTCCGCACCCAGGTCGTAGACCAGCAGGGTATCGGCGGCGTGGCCGCTCGGGTCCCAGCTCGGGGTCCAGGCATCGCAGGCCTGGTGGTAGCAGTCGGCGAAGTACTTCTCGCGCAGCGCGCGGCCGGCTTCCACGCCACCGTCCAGCTTGTCCAGGCCCGGGCCGATGGTGATCGCCGGCACGCCCAGGCGGGCGAAGGCGAAGTGGTCGGCGCGGTAGAAGAAGCCCGCCTCCAGGTTCGGGTCCGGGCTGTAACTGCGGCCGCGGGCCTTGGCCACGCGCTCCAGGTCGCCTTCCAGCGACACCCGGCCCTTGCCCCACGAGGCGATGTCACGGGTCGGGCCGTCCGGGCTGAACATCTCGATGTTCAGCACCGCGGCGGTCTTGTCCAGCGGCGCCAGCGGATGCGCGGCGTAGTAGCTGGCGCCCAGCAGGCCCTTCTCTTCGGCAGTCAGCGCCACGAAGTACAGCGTGCGCTGCGGCTGCGGGCCGGCGGCGAACACGCGGCCCAGTTCCAGCACCGTGGCCACACCCGTGGCGTTGTCGATCGCACCGCGGCGGATGCGGTCGCCCTTGGCGTCGGGCTGGCCGATGCCGAAGGCATCCCAATGCGCCGAGAAGATCACCGCCTCGTCGCCGTGCTCGCCGCCGGGCAGCTTGGCCACCACGTTGCGGGTCACCACCTGCTCGCGCTTCAGCGCGAAATCAACGCTCAGCTTGGCGTTGTCCAGCGCCACCGGACGGAAGTCGGCGCGCATCGCCTTGCGCTTCTCGGCATCGAAGTCGAGACCGGCGTCGGCGAAGATCGCCTCGGCCAGCCCGCGCTGCATCCAGCCACGCAGCGGCGTGTGCTGGGCCATCGCCTCGGCCTGGCCGCGCTCGATGTCGAACAGCGGCGAGGTGCCCGAGCTCTTCACCGTGGCCCAGCCATACGCGGCCGGTGCGGTCTCGTGCACGATCAGCACGCCTTCGGCGCCACGGCGTGCGGCTTCCTCGAACTTGTAGGTCCAGCGGCCGTAGTAGGTCACCGCCTTGCCATCGAACGCGCCCGGCGCATCGGCCTCGAAATCGGCATCGTTGATCAGCACCACGGCGATCTTGCCGTGCAGGTCCACGTCCTTGTAGTCGTTCCAGTGGCGTTCCGGCGCGTCGATGCCGTAGCCGACGAACACCAGCGGCGCATCCTTGATCTGCACGCGCTTGCGCGGCTGCAGGCTCTGCAGGGTCACGTCCTCGCCGTTCTCCAGTGCACGCGTGCCGCCCTTCAGCAACAGGCTGGCCTTGGCAGCGCCGTCCAGCTGCGCACGCACCAGCGGCACCGGCTGCACCCAGCTGCCGTCCACGCCGCCCGGCTGCAGGCCGTAGCTGCGGAACTGCTCGATCAGGTACTGCACCGTGCGCTCTTCGCCTTCGGTGGCCGGCGCGCGGCCCTCGAATTCATCCGATGCCAGCACGCGCACATGGCGCGACAGTGCCTGCGGATCGATGCCGCCGCCGGGCAGGTCATTGGCCGCCTGGGCCAGGCCACCCACGAACAGGCAGGACGACAGCAGCAACACGCGCATCGGATTCACGGCAATACCACGGCAGGCTTGGAAGTCACCAGAGTGTAACGTGGTCATGACGTCGCGGTGCAGCGTCGGCTCGCCTCATCCACGCGTGGCGTGGATCTACCTGCGGACGCGGTCCAGCCAGCAGGCCAGGCCCTGTGCGTTGAGCTCGATGTCCATCGCCAGCACGGCCGTCACCGCGGCCTGGTCCAGCGCGCAGCCATGCTGCTGCGCGCGCTCCAGGTACAGCGCCTGCAACGCGGCCAGCAGGCAGCGATGGCGATCGGGCCGGCCATCGCACTGGCGGCCGATGGTGGCCATCGCATCGATCTGTTCGAACAGATCGTCGGCCAGCTTCTGCACCTGCTCGACGCGACCATAGTGGGTCAGGTACATCGCCTGCGGCGCGTAGTCGAGCATGCGCCGGATCGAGGCCTTCATCGCCTCCGGATCGAACTGCACCGGCGACGAGGTGGGGAAGATGAAAGCGCCCTGCGCGCTGTCCAGCTCGCGGTAGGAGATGCCGAACGTATCGCCGGTGAACCAGCTGCGGCTGCGCGCGTCCCACACGCAGTAGTGGTGCAGCGCATGGCCCGGCGTGTGCAGCAGCAGCAGCTCGCGGCCGGCCAGATCGATGCGGTGCCCGTCTTCGGCCACCACAACGCGCGTCTCCGGAATCGCCTCGATGCGGCCGTAGCTGCGCGCGATTTCCTCGGCACCGTACACCGCCGTGGCACCGGCAATCAGCCGGGTCGGGTCGATCATGTGCGGCGCACCGCGCGGGTGCAGTACCGCCCTGGCGTTCGGCAGCTGCTGCATCAGCAGGCCGGCGCCCCCGGCGTGGTCAAGATGCACGTGGGTGAGCAGCAGCCAGTCCACCGCTTCCACGCCCAGGCCGGCGTCCGCCAGCGCCTGCAGCATCGCCGGCACCGACAGGCCGGTGCCGCAGTCAACGAACGCGGCGCGGCCGTTTTCAACGATCAGATAGGCCGCGTCGAAATCCGGACGCTGGAAGCCGGTATCGATGGTGTGGATGCTGGGGTCGGCGGTCATCGGCACGCACCTGGCAGGAACGGGAACAGAATCCCATGGTAGGCGCTCACGCGGCCCGGGTTCGATGCGGCTTTGGTCGGGTAGTGCCGGCCGCTGGCCGGCAACCTCGGGGTAGCCTGGTGAATGCAGGTGCCGGCCAGCGGCCGGCACTACCGATCAGCCGCAGCGCAATGCGAACCGCGGCCGCAGCAGCAACGCCATTACCAGCACCGCCAGGAACGCGCCGTAGGCGTACAGCACCGCCAGCACCTGCGGCCAGATCGGGCCGGCGCCGGGCTGTGCCATGCCAATGCGATAGCCCCACAGCATCGACAGGATGCTCAGGGCGAAGGCCAGCAGCAGGGTGATGCCATCGAACAGGCGCCGCCGCGGGGTGCGCGGCTGGCGCGGGAACAGCCAGTACAGGCTGCCCAGCAGCAGGAACCAGGGCAGGAACAGCAGCAGCGACAACCAGGCCATTGCAGACTCCATGTCATCGCGCCGGAGGCGCGCGGACATCATGCCACGCGCGATGTACCACGGTAGTGCCGGCCGCTGGCCGGCATTGCCTATGCAAACGCCGTGGTAGTGCCGGCCGCTGGCCGGCATCCGCCCTTCAACGGCGCCGACCAAGGTCGGCATCTACCGATCAGTCGGCTCGCAGCACGGCCAGGGCAGCCAGCACCGCATCCACCTCGGCTTCCAGCTTGAACAGCTCGCTCTGCAGCTGGTCGCCCTGCTCGGCCTGCTTGATCACCGCGATCAGCTGGCCCGCATCGCGCGGCGAATCGAAGCCTTCGCTCTGGATCAGCAGCGTGCCGTCACCGGCCGTCAGCTTGAAGTAGAAGCGGCCGTCCTTCTCGCGGTACTGCTTGAACAGCGGCGGTGCCGCGCGGGCCACGCCGGCATCTTCGCTGGCGATGTCGCCGGCGATGTCGCCGGCGCTGGACAGGTCGCGCAGGCCCACCGCATGGCGCAGCTCGTCCAGCAGCGGCGCTGCCAGCTGCTCGCGCAGCTGCTGGCCACGGCGCTTGAGCAGCGCTTCAATCTTTTCCGGCTCGGCCATCAGCGCGTTGTAGCGCTCGCGCAGCGGCGAAAGCTCGCCGTCGATGCGCTCGAACAGCTGCTGCTTGGCATCGCCCCAGCTGATGCCGGCGGCGAACGCCTTGGCGAATTCGGCGGTCTGCTCCGGGGTGGCGAACGCCTGGTACATCTGGAACAGCGCCGAGCCCTCGGTGTCCTTCGGCTCGCCCGGTGCGCGCGAGTCGGTCAGGATCGAGAACACCAGCTTCTTCAGTTCCTCGCGCGGCACGAACAGCGGAATGGTGTTGTGGTAGCTCTTGCTCATCTTGCGGCCGTCGAGGCCGGCCAGCGTCGCCACCTGCTCGTCGATCACCACGTCCGGCAGCGGGAAGTACTCCTTGCCGTACACGTGGTTGAAGCGCTGGGCGAAGTCGCGCGCCATTTCGATGTGCTGGATCTGGTCGCGGCCCACCGGCACCTGGTTGGCCTTGAAGATCAGGATGTCGGCAGCCATCAGCACCGGGTACATGAACAGGCCGGCGCTGACGCCCGCGTCCTCGTCCACGCCTTCCTCGCGGTTCTTGTCCACCGCCGCCTTGTAGGCGTGCGCGCGGTTGAGGATGCCCTTGCTGGCGATGGCGGTCAGGAACCACATCAGCTCGGTGGTCTCGCGGATGTCGCTCTGGCGGTAGAACCACACGTGTTCCGGGTCCAGGCCGCAGGCCAGCCAGCTGGCCGCGATCTCCAGGGTCGCGCGCTGGGTGCGCTGCGGGTCCTGCGACTTGATCAGGCTGTGCAGGTCGGCCAGGAAGAAGAAGCTCTCGATTCCCGGGGCGCGGCTGGCGGCGATCGCCGGACGGATGGCGCCAACGTAGTTGCCCAGGTGGGGCGTGCCGGAGGGGGTGATGCCGGTAAGGACTCGGGTCGTCATGACTGCGTGGGGTAACCTTCGATGAACGGGGCCAGTTTACCTTGCACGCCACCAACCCCGTCAGGGCCCGCGGCGCGTTCATTCACGCAACCCCGCTGGAGACGCCCGATGAAACGCCTGCTGCCCCTGCTGCTGATCCTGCCCCTGGCCGGCTTCCGCCCGGCACCGCCCCCGCCGCCGGCCTACCAGGGCGGCCCGGTGCGCATGGCCCTGGTTGACCGCGACCGCGGCACCGAACTGCGCAGCTACCCCGCCGAAGGCCAGCGCTGGGTGGCCGGCGAGCGTGGCCATCGCTACGCCGTGCGCCTGTACAACGACAGCCCGCGCCGGGTGCTGGTGGTGCTGTCGGTAGACGGCATCAACGCCATTTCCGGCGAAGATGCCGATCCCTCGCAGACCGGCTACGTGCTCAACCCCGGCCAGCGCGCCGACATCACCGGCTGGCGCAAGAGCCAGGACGAAGTGGCGCAGTTCGTGTTCAGCAGCCCCAGCGGCAGTTATGCCAACCGCACCGGCCGCCCGGACAACATCGGCGTGGTGGGCGTGGCCGTGTTCGAGGAAGCGCGTCGCTGGCGCCCCGAGCCGATCCTGCGCCGCAGCCTGCCCGCTCCGGCCCCGGCGGCCGAAGCCGCGGCCGATGCCAGCGCCAGCCGCATCGAGGGTTATGCCAGCAAGTCGCAGGCGCCGGCACTGGGCACCGGCCACGGCGCACGCGAACAGTCGTCGGTGCGCGACACCGACTTCGAACGCGCCAGCCGCAGCCCGGCCCAGGTGCTGCAGCTGCGCTACGACAGCGCGCGCAACCTGCGTGCACGCGGCATCCTGGTGGACACGCCGTCGCGCCTGCCGCGTGAACCGCAGGCCTTCCCAAACCGCTACGTGCCGGACCCGCCGGCACGCTGATCGCCCCGTCCAGACAGCACAACGCCCGCAACCTCACGGTGCGGGCGTCGTGTTGTGGGGGGAAACGCGTGGGGGAAACCGTGGTGCTTACTTGTAGTCCGGATAGTCCTTGCTCACCGCATCCTGGAACTCACGGACTTCCTTCTCAGCGCGGTCCTTGGCCCAGCCATAACGTTCCTGCAGGCGGCCCGCCAGGTATTCGGCATTGCCTTCGGCCACATCGAAATCGTCGTTGGTCAGATCGCCCCACTTGGCCTGGGCCTTGCCCTTCAGCTGCGACCACTTGCCGGAAATGATGTCTTTGTTCATTGCTGGGAGTCCTTGGTTGCAACGGCGTTCTTACCGTGGCTCCAGCTTCGCGCAGCGGCTGTTGAATGCCGGTCAACCCGCCATGAAATGCACGCTCACCTGCTTGAATGGTTCACTCCGCTTGCACAGCCCTGCAGCGAAAAAGCGCGCGCAAAAAAAAAGGCCGGGGAAACCCGGCCTTTTTTCTCTTTCCGTTCCGCGCAGGGCTCAACGGCCCTTCGCGGTGTCCTCGACCTTCTCGCCCGCCTTCTGCACGTCCTTGCCGGCACCGGCAATGGTGTTGCAACCGGCCAGCAGGGCCACCGAGAACATCGACAACAGCATCAGGGCAACTACGCGCTTCATGGGCTTCTCCTTGGGTTTGCCGCTACACCGCTCAATTCGCGGATGGGATTCTTTCGCTCGGCGGAAGAAGGCCAATGCCCACTGCCGCCGCGTGAAGTGCAATCTGGCGGCAGACGCGTGGAGCGCGTGTGAACGGATCAAAGATCCGTTCAGGCCAAAGGCTCAATCGCGCATCAGGGTGGACTTGCCGAACAGGCTTTCGACCAGGTCCACGGCCAGTTCGGCGGTGGCATTCTGCTTGTCCAACAAGGGGTTAAGCTCGACGATGTCCAGCGAGCCCATGCGCCCGGTGTCGGCGATCATCTCCATCACCAACTGCGCCTCGCGGTAGTTCACCCCGCCCGGCACGGTGGTGCCCACGCCCGGCGCGATGCTCGGGTCGAGGAAGTCCACATCGAAGCTGACATGCAGGTGGGTGTTCTCGTCGATGCCGGCCAGCGCCGCTTCCACCGCGCGCTTCATGCCGTTCTCGTCGATGTAGCGCATGTCATAGACATCGACCTTGTGGGTCTTGATCAGGCGCTTTTCTTCCGGGTCCACCGAGCGGATGCCGATCTGGTGCATCTGCGCCGGGGTGATCGCCGGCGACGTGCCGCCCAGCCGGGTCAGCGCATCGGGGCCAAGGCCGCACAGGCAGGCCACCGGCATGCCGTGGATGTTGCCCGACGGCGTCACATCGCTGGTGTTGAAATCCGAATGCGCATCCAGCCACAGCACGCGCAGGGTCTTGCCCTGCTCGCGGCACCAGCGCGCCACGGCGGTGATCGAACCGATGCCCAGGCAGTGGTCGCCGCCGAGCATGATGGGCATGCGGCCGGCCTGCAGTTCGGCATAGCTGGCTTCCATCAAGGCGTGGTTCCACGCCACCACCTCATCCAGGTGGCGGTAGCCTTCCACCGGCGCGGTCCACGGGTTGCGCGGGCCGTCCAGGTTGCCCAGGTCGCGCACGTCCACGCCGCGCGCCTCCAGCGCCTCCGGCAGGCCCGCCACGCGCAGCGCTTCCGGCCCCAGCCGTGCACCGCGATGGCCCGCACCCACGTCGGTGGGAACGCCAATCAGGGATACGGAGATGGGATGGGCCATGGGTGCCTCCTGCGGGGGAAAAAGAAGCACAGTCTAGCCAGAGCTGTGTGACACCACTCGCGGCGGTGCAGCAGTGAATTGGCATGGCATGATGGCGCGCGGACCCGCCCCCGCTTCATGGAAGATTGCGATGTCGCCCTTCATCAACACTGCCTGGCCCCGCTTTTTCATGGTGGCGCTGCCCATCGCCATTTTTGCGGTTCTGTTGAGCAACTCCATCGATGCATCGCCGAACGGCTAGCTGATGCAGGCGACGCTCCTTCTGACGCCCTTCTCGTTTCTGCTGTTCCTCGGGTTGGGTTGGCAGCGCCTGCGCAAGGCGCACGCTGAATACCCGATCCTGAAAAGCGAACTGCACCGCATGCTGGCGGCGTTGATCGGCAACGTGAAGGTGGCCGCGCTGTGGTTCGGCCTGACCGTCGTCGGCATGTTCGCCCTGATGCTGGCGTGGGTGCTGCTGCGGAAGAGCGGCGGCTGACAGCGTGGCCCCGAACCCGCGGATTCAACTGCCGCGTCGGCGAACCGGCGTCACGCTCTGCACCTGGCCGTTGTTGCGCATCATGCACAGGAAGCGGCCATCGGGGTAATCGATGATCAGTTCCTGGTAGTCACTGCCTACCGGCATCTGGGTCACCAGCGCACCCTTCGCGCCCTTGCGTGCATTGCAGGCGCCCAGTGCGGTATCGCCCGCCGGCGCGAGGGTAGCCACCGAGGACACATTGCGGAACACCGCGCGGCACCCGCCATTGACCCACACCGAATGCCGCGCCAGGCCCCAATTCTTGCCTTCCTCGCAGCGGGTGCGGCTGAGCTGGCGCACGATTTCCACGTTGCCGCGGGTGTTCAAGTCGCATGACACCTGTTGCTGGCCGGTGGATTCGCAGGTGACTTCGCGCGGCAGCGCGGCATCCCCGGCGGCAGCGTCGCGAGGGCCTGCGCTGTCTGCGGCGGACGCGGGCGTGCCTGTGGTGCTGACCTGGCAGATGCCATTGGCACCGCGTCGGCCGGTGTAGCTGACCTGCGGCGTGCCGTCATCGTTGCTGCTGATTGACAGGGTGACGTCGCTTTTGGCGTCGCGGGCTTCGAAATAGCGGTCGTTGAAGCGCTTCAGCGTCGCCTCGCGGCCCTGCACGTAGACCGGCCCGCCCTCATCGGCGTGCACATCGATGCCGCCCGGGCAACTGGCGTTGAAGAACGGCACGGCCGCCATGGCCGGGGCTGCGAAGGCGGTGGACAACAGTGCGGCGGTGAGCGGCAGAGCGTGGCGGCGCATATGCAGTTCCCAAAGGGTGTGTGCCCGCAGTATGCGGCCGGGTGCCCGGCGCGGGGCGTGAGGAGAATGATGCGCCGCGCGGCGGGTTTTGGCGTTCGCATTTGGTATGGTGGTTATGGCGCCTTGCCCGCGCTGTTAAGCCAGCTTTACTTCGCGGGCGTTTCAAGGCCTCGAAACAGTGCTGATTCCGGTCAAACTCCAGCGAATGACTGCGCTGCGCGATATGTCGTTTTCGGCATTGCAGCGGCTGAAACAAGCCAATCGCGATAATTCATTTTTCCTTTCATATCACCCGATGCCATCGAAACAAACGACTGGCAGGCGGGTATTTCGCGTGCGCATGATGAATCGCCCCCTGCAAAGGTGGCCGGGACTTCCAAGCCCGTGTTGTCAACGATGTGTACGCTTGCCAGCCGGCGCCGTCCTCCCAAGAGCGGCGTCGGCTGGCAATCCGTTAGCCGATCGACGGCGGGCGGTGCGTGGGGGCCTCGTGCCCGCCGATTCGTTGACCCGGTCTTGGAAGCCACGCATCGCCTGCCACCCTTCTCGGGTGGCACCTCTGTTCCCGCCGAGGATGCCCGCATGTCCAAGACCCTCTATCCGTACCTGACCGCCACGCTGGGCGACGCCGCCCTGCATCTGCCGCTCGAACTGGCGCAGCCCCTGGAAGCCGCCTTCGCCGCTGCGAACGATGCGCCCACGCCTATCAATCTCCCCGTGTGCCTGCGGCAGATCCAGGCCGGCGATGCCGCCGACGGACAGCCGTGGCAGGGGCCGGCCAGCACGCCCGGCCAAGCGGTGGACGCCGCGCGCAGGGACCGCGCCGCCGCCGGTCTGGTATCGGTGCTGGAGCTGTACCACGCCGCCGAGCGCGTTCGCGTGGATGGGGAAGAGAAAGACGATATCGGCGATGGCACGCGCGAGGGGCTGATGCTGGCCTGCCGGGGGTTGGCGGAGTATGTGGCGTTGCAGGTGCGTAGCTGAGGCTGCGTTGGCAGTGTCAGCGGCGTTGATCGAAGGATCTGCCCACGTCATGCATTGAGCTGACTCACCGGCTTGGGACGAAGAAACCGCCGAAAGGCGCTTTTTTTATGTTCGTTCCACCGCCTTTGCGACCGGCGGCGCGCCGACGCATCAAGATCGGCGCGTGTGCCTATGCTGCGCTGGCATGCAGGCGTACACCCAGGGCGCGGGTCACTTTGAGGATGGTCGCAAAATCAGGGCTGCGCTCGCCCGACAGTGCGCGATACAGGCTCTCACGCGACAGGCCTGCCGCACGCGCGACCTTGCTCATCCCCTGAGCGCGTGCGATGTCGCCGAGCGCCTTGGCAATGAACGCAGAATCGCCATCGCTTTCTGCGATGCAAGCATCGAGATAGGCCGCCATCTCCTCCGGTGTACGAAGGTGCTCGGCCACGTCAAATGCTTTGAGTTCGACTTTCTTCTTGATGGCCATGATGGGACAGCTCCAGTACTTCGGTAGTGAGTCGTTTCACCTACAGCCCGTTCGACACTTACAGGGCACGCGCAATCTCTTTGGCCTTCTCGATATCGCGTTGCTGTGAACCCTTGTCGCCGCCAGCCAGCAGAATCACCCACTGCCTGCCGCGCTGGGTGTAGTACACGCGGTAACCCGGTCCCACATCGATGCGCAGTTCGGAAACGCCATCGGCCAGATAGCGGTGATCGCCCAGATGGCCTTCGCTGAGCCGACCGATACGGGCCAGGATGCGAGCGCGCCCGGTTACGTCCTTGAGAGCGTCAATCCATGTCGCGAACTGACGGGTACGCTGGATCTTCATGGAGGACTGTAGCCTACCGGCTACACATTCTCAACCCTGCGGAACGCGCTCTGGGAAATGCACAGCCATGGATCACGCGCCGAATGGCAGATCAGCAACGAAAGAAGGAAGAAGACGCGACAGGGAGCAATGCTCGACCAACGACCGTGCCGCGGCTGTGCGGGCACAACGACAGTTGCTTGATGGTGCCGCTTATCCGAATCGAACGGATGACCTACTGTTTACAAGACAGTTGCTCTACCAACTGAGCTAAAGCGGCATGGGTGGTGCACCGGCGGCAGCGCCGCGGTCCGGGGGATTCTAGCGCAACCGCGCGCATTCCAGCGACCGGCTCTGGGCCGCGCCGCTGCGCTGCTGGGCCTGGGCCGGCTGCGTGCCCGCCGCCAGCTGGCCTTCCAGCCACCATTGGCCGGCGTCGCCGCTGGCCACCAGCCGCGGCTGGAAGCCGGCGGCCTGCACCGCCGCCACGCGGCGCTCGGCGCCCTCGCGGTTGCGGTACTGGCCCAGTGCCACGGCGTTGATGTCCTCGCCCTGGCTGATGATGTAGTAGTCGCTCAGGCCGGCAGCGACGATGCGCTTCACCGTTGCCTGCGCTTCTTCCCGGTTGGCGGCGGCCGGCAGCAGCACGCGGTAGCGGGCACTGCCGCTGGCGGCGGGCTGTTCGCGCAGGCGCACCTGGCTGATGGCATTGCCGGCCTTGCCCTGTGCGGCGGTCGCGGCGGCGCGGTCGGCAAATGGGCCCAGTGCGACACAGCGCGGCGGTTCCGGGGCGGCTGGCGGCGTCGCGGGCTTCTCCGCAACCGGTGCGGGCGCGGGTTTGGCGGCTGCAGCAACGGCCACGGGTGCAGGTGCAGGCGCCGCCTCTGCCACCTGCGGCTTGGCCACATCTGGCTTGGCCGGCACCGCGGGCGCGGGCGCCGCTGCCACGGCGGACTTCTCGGCCGGTTCGCGCTCCATCAGCGGGGCGGTCGGGGCGGCAGCGGTGGCTTCGGCAGCGGCCGTCGCATCAGCCCCACCGGGCACCCAGCGCAGCTCGGCCACGCCGGCCGGTTGCGGTGCGGGCGCAGGCGCTTGCGGCGCATCGCGCAGCAGCCACCAGCAGGCGACGCCAAGATTGAGGATGGCCAGTACGACGATCAGGGCACGGGTCAGCATGCGCGGATACTAGCCTGCGGGCTGGTGCACCGCCCAGCGGGCGAGGCCATCCAGCACCAGCGACGGGTGGTAGTCGGCGCCGGGCAGCAGCGGCATCAGCGCC
Organism: Stenotrophomonas sp. GD04024; assembly: GCF_029837545.1. Classification (NCBI taxonomy): domain Bacteria; kingdom Pseudomonadati; phylum Pseudomonadota; class Gammaproteobacteria; order Lysobacterales; family Lysobacteraceae; genus Stenotrophomonas; species Stenotrophomonas sp. GD04024. The sequence continues at coordinate 55,672 of NZ_JAOEDV010000009.1, forward strand.
GGTGCGCCACCCCCGTGCACCAGCAGCGACGGTGCCACGCCCAGCAGTGCGTGCGCCTGCTGTGCGCTGCGTTCGACCAGTGCCACCGCGGCGCCATCGCAGCCGGAGGCCAGCGCGTCGGCGGTGTCGTTGGCGAATTCGCTGTAGTCGCCACCAGTGGCCGGCAGCTGCACCGCACGCGCGTGCAGTGCTTCGCGCATGGTGGTGGGCGATGCGGAGATACGGCCGCCGTGGTGCTGGCCATCGGCGTCGAGCAGGTCAATCGTCAACGCGGTACCCACGCCGACTACCAGTACCGGTCGCTGCGCCTTGGCCGCGGCCAGCAGGGCCAGGAAGCGGTCAACACCGAACTTTTCCGGCTTGGCGTAGGCGATGCGCACGCCGGCGCATTCGGCGCTGGTGCGCACCACATGCACGTGTTCGAAGCGGCGCTGCAGCTGGTCCAGCATGGCGCTGGTCAGCGACGGTGCGGCCACGCTGGCGACGAACGCGGTGGTGCCGCTGGGCAGGCTGTGCGGTGGCTGCCCGGCCATGCCTTCGGCGCCATGCGCCCAGGCCTGCACATCGCCGGCACGGTCACCCTGCAACGGCGCGAACTTGAAGCGCGAGTTGCCGAGGTCGAACAGCCAATCGCTCATGCCGCCCTCACGCTGACTTCGCCGGCGTGCAGCAGGCGTTCCTGGCCATCAATGCGCACGCGCAGCGCGCCGTCATCGGCCAGGCCCAGCGCGGTGCCGTGCTGCCACTGCCCTTCCAGCTCCACGCGTACTTCGCGGCCGGCCAGCATGTCGAAGGCGGCGTAGCGCGGCAGGAACGGTGCGAGGCCTTCGCGATCGAATTCTTCCAGCGCCGGCAGCAGGCGCGTCAGCACGGCCGCAACAACCACGTTGCGGTCCACCGGCTTGCCGGCCAGCGTGTCCAGGTCCACCCACGGCTGGGTGATCTGCTCGGCGAACGCGGGCGGCATGTGCGTGTTGATGCCGATGCCGATCACCGCGCGCGCCGGGCCGGCGTATTCGCCACCACCTTCGGCGAGCAGGCCGACCAGCTTGCGCTTGCCATCGACGATCAGGTCATTCGGCCACTTCAGCTGCGCCTGGGTGAAACCAAGGTCATGCAGCGCTTCGGCCACGGCGATGCCGGCCACCAGGCTCAGCCCGGCCAGGCGGCCAAGGCCACCGGAGTACAGGCGCAGCACCGACAGGTAGATGTGCGCGGCCAGCGGCGAGGCCCAGGTACGGCCACGACGGCCGCGGCCACCGGTCTGGCGTTCGGCCAAAAGGACGCTCACCCCGCGCTGGGGCGCGCTGCAACGCAGCAATTCGGCGTTGGTGGAGTCCACCATCCAGGCCACCTGCAGGTCGTGCAGCAGCGGCAGAACCGCGGCAGGCAGGCCCGCGCGGATCGCGTCCGGGTCCAGCAGGTCGACCGGACGGGTCAGGCCATAGCCCTCGCCAGCACGGCCTTCCACGCCCACGCCGGCAGCCCTAAGTCCTTGAATGCGCTTCCAAATGGCCGCCCGGGTCTGGCCCAGCTCACGGGCCAGGGCGTCGCCCGACAGGCGACCGGCAGCGAGTTTGGCCAGCAATTGGCGATCGTCCACGGCAGCTTCCACGAAGTCAGGACGGAATTATGCGGGAAAGCCGCCAGCGACGCCCGCCACGCTGGGTTCTGCGGGGGCTTCCAACGGGGCGCCGGGTTCGGGCTAGAATCGGGAACTCACCTTCCCTTAACGTGAATGTCGTCAATGCGCCGTTATGCCCATTGCCTGATCCTGCTGATGATGCCCTTCGCGGCGTCTGCAACGGCAGCGCTGGACGACAGCCGTGGGGCCTGCGTGTCCTCCAACGGGGATGCCGCTTCGCAGCGTGCACCGGCCGCCAGCGCCGCGGCCGCCACGACCAAGCCGGCACCGGTTCGCCCGGCGGCCAACACCAGCACCGGTGGCGGCGGCAGTGATGACGACGTGCTGCAGCGCATCCGCGCACCGAAGTGGCACAGCTACCTGCCGGGAATGTTCCGCTGATCAAGTCGTTGCTGCAGTGGCTGCGGCCTGCGCCGCGGCCGATTGACGATGCGCTTTGGGATAACGCCTGCCGCCGCGCGGCCTGGTTGCACGGCCTGGACGACGCGCGTCGCGCGCGCCTGCGCGTGCTGGCCACGCGCTTCCTGCACGAGAAGACCATCACCCCCATCGGCGAGCTGCAGCTGCAGCCCGGCGATGGCGTGCTGCTGGCCGCGCTGTGCTGCCTGCCGCTGCTGGAATTCGGCGAGGTGGGGCTGGAAGGCTGGTCGCAGCTGATCGTCTACCCCGATGCGTTCCGCGTGCACCGCAGCCACATGGATGCGGCCGGCGTGCTGCACGAATGGGATGACGAGCTGATTGGCGAGTCGTGGGACAGCGGTCCGTTGATCCTGTCCTGGGCCGATGTGCAGGCCGACCTGGCCGCGCCGCACGAGGGTTACTGCGTGGCGGTGCACGAGATGGTGCACAAGCTGGATGCGCTGGATGGCGCAATGGATGGCACGCCGCCGCTGCCACGGCAATGGCAGCGCGAGTGGGCCGGCATTTTCCAGCGTGCCTACGACGCGTTCTGTGCGCAGGTGGATGCGGGTGAGGAAACGCTGATCGATCCGTATGCGGCCGAGGCGCCGGAAGAGTTCTTCGCGGTGGCCAGCGAGTACCACTTCTCGGCACCGGATCTGCTGCAGCAGGCGTTGCCGGAGGTGGCCGCGCAGCTGCGGCGGTTCTATGGCGAGCCGCCGGCGTTCGAACAACGGTAGTGCCGGCCGCTGGCCGGCAAGCTCATGATCTTCGGTGGCATTGCCAGGTTGCCGGCCAGCGGCCGGCACTACCGGAACACCACGTGTTGTTGCGCCAGGCGATGCCCGGCGGACGGGAACGCGCGGTTTACGGCCCCGGCGGCAGGCGCACTTCGAAGCGGGCGCCGCCGAGTTCGCTGGAACGGCCGACGGCCAGTTCACCGCGGTAGTCCTTGATCAGGTCCTGCACGATCGACAGGCCGATGCCGTGGCCCTGCACGCGCTCGTCGCCGCGCACGCCGCGCTGCAGCACCTTGCCGATGTCGTCCGGGGCGATGCCCGGGCCATCGTCGTCCACCGCCAGCAGCAGGCCGGCGCGACGCGCGTTCGGTGCCGGCAGCGGCTGCGCGGTCAGCAGCACGCGGCGGTTGGCCCACTTGAAGGCGTTTTCCAGCAGGTTGCCGAGCAGTTCCTGCAGATCGCCCGGTTCGCCGTGGAAGCGCGCGGCCGGGTCGATGTCGAACTCGCACAGCACGCCCTTGGAGGCGTAGACCTTCTCCAGTCCACGCACGATTTCCTCGGCATTGGATTCGATCGGCAGCGGCGCGGAGAACAGCTTGTGGCCCGAAGACGCCGCGCGCGCCAGCTGGTACGAGACCAGGTTGTTCATGCGCTGCAGCTGCACGTCCAGTTCCTCGCGCAGCGCGCCGTCACCGGCACCGCTGTCCATCTGCGTGCGCAGCACCGCGATCGGTGTCTTCAGGCTGTGCGCCAGGTCGGCCAGGGTGTTGCGCTGGCGCTCCAGGTTCTCGCGCTCACTCTCGATGAAGGCATTGATGCTGTCGGTCAGCGGCTCCAGCTCGCGCGGGTGGCGCTCGCTCATGCGCGCGGTCTCGCCGCGCTGCACCTTGGTCAGCTCGGTAATGACCCGCCGCAGCGGGCGCAGGCTCCACTGCAGGATGACGGTCTGCAGCAGCAGCAGGATCAGGCCGATGCCACCGAGGTAGAACCAGACCCGGCTGCGGAACACGCGCAGCTGCGCGCCCAGCGCGCGCGAGTCTTCCATCACGTAGATGGTGTACGGGAATTCGGTGGCGGGGTCGGCATCGGCGTCCCACACCAGGCCCAGGCCATAGCGGTACACCGAGCCCTGGCTGCCATCGATCTGGATCATCGGCAGCGGGCCTTCGAACACTTCCTGGCGCGGCGCCAGCAGGCCACCGCCCACGGTGGGCAGCATCGGGCCTTCGGCGGACATCGAATTGCCCTTGCCGTGCGGCATCACCACCTGCAGGTACAGGCCGCTGCCTGGAACGTCGAAGCGCGAATCCGGCGGCTGCTCGCGGATGTACAGCGAGCGGTCGCGGGTGAAGTCGATGCCGGCCGCGTAGGCGGTGGCGTAGTTCTTCAGGCGCTCACGCAGGTTCGCCTTCGCCGTGTCGGCGAAGGCGGCGTCGAGCGCGTAACCGGCCAGCGCCAGGAACGCGACCAGGCCCACGGACGCGGCGAACATCTGGCGCGCCTGCAGTGAGCGCGGCCGCCAGCGTCGGAAGAACCACAGACGGCCGGACATCGTGTTATCGCCAGGGTGAGCCGGCTCAGCCCTCGTTGCGCGGGATCGCGAAACGGTAGCCGCGACCACGCACGGTCTCGATCGGCTTCAGTTCGCCATCCGGGTCCAGCTTCTTGCGCAGGCGGCCGATGAACACTTCCAGCACGTTCGAGTCGCGGTCGAAGTCCTGCTGGTAGATGTGCTCGGTGAGGTCGGCCTTGGAGACCAGTTCACCGGCATGCATCATCAGGTACTCCAGCACCTTGTACTCGTAGCTGGTCAGGTCGACATTGCTGCCGGCCACGCTGACGGTCTGGGCAGCCAGATCCAGGGCGACCGGGCCGCATTCCAGGGTCGGCTTGCTCCAGCCGGCGGCGCGGCGCAGCAGCGCGTTGACGCGGGCCAGCAGCTCTTCGACGTGGAACGGCTTGACCAGGTAATCGTCGGCGCCCTGCTTCAGGCCCTCGACCTTGTCCTGCCAGCTCGAACGCGCGGTCAGGATCAGCACCGGGAACTTCTTGCCTTCGTCACGCAGGGCCTTGATCAGCTCCATGCCCGACATCTTGGGCAGGCCGAGGTCGATGATGCCGACATCGAACGGGACTTCGCGCCCCATGTAGAGGCCTTCCTCGCCGTCCTGCGCAGCATCGACGGCAAAGCCTTCGCGCTTGAGCCGGGCTGCCAGGGTCTCACGCAGCGGGGCTTCGTCTTCGACCAGAAGGATACGCATGAACTCTCCCTAGTGTCCTGGGTGTGGCCCGGAGGCCTGTGGGGTACGGGTTGATAGCGACAACTATCCCTGTTCAGGGGTTATCGCCGCGTAGTGATGACATATCCGACCGCGGCGTGCGCGGCTGTGAACGCGACGGGGCGGGATCGTCCATGTAGCGGACCCGGCCCCGGTCGTCCATGTATTTCACCCGGTTGATGTCGCGACCATCGAACGGCACGCGCTCGGCACCGAGGATGTGGCCGCCGGTGGTGCGCTGCACGCGGCGCACGGCATCGGACAGCGAACGCTCGTCGCCACGGTTGCCGCGCTCGCCCCGCTCCATCATCTCCGCCCGCCCCTGGTCGCCGCGCGGCGGCTGTTGCGCCAGCGCCGAAGACAACGGCGCAGCCGCCAGCAGCACGCAGGTGGCCAGGGCAATGCGGCGGTGGAAGGGAGCGGAAGACATCGATGCGATCCTAGCCGAGCTCGGCGATTCGTTCAAAAGTCGTAAATCCGGGTGCCGGGTTCGGGACCCGGCGCTTTATAAATCCTTTGCAAATTCTTGGTTTGGGGCAGTGAATCCGGTCTGAACTTTTCCGGTCCCACCGCCGCGTTGTTCAGCTAAGTGAACATTCGGGACGAATCGCCGCCCCTTGTCAAGTCAGGAATGTGACCTCGGTCACGCTGCGACCCGATCCGCATCGCGTTCGGTGACCGCCAGCGCCTGCTCCATCAGGCTCCAGTCGGCGCCCGGGCGGTGTGCGCCCTCGCTCAGCACCTGGCGGAATGCGCGGCCACCGGGCTGCCCGTGGAACAGGCCGAGCAGGTGGCGGGTGATGTGCTTCAGCGCCAGGCCTTCGCCCAGGCGCGCTTCCACATAGGGGCGCAGCGCGCGCAGCAGGTCGCCACGGGCCTGCAGCGGTGCGCCGGTGTGCAGCGCCTCCAGCTGATGCAGCAGATAGGGGTCGTGGTAGGCCGCGCGGCCCAGCATCACGCCGTCGACGTGCGCGGCCTGCGCCTGCACCGCCTCGAGGCTGGCCAGGCCACCGTTGAGCACCACCGGCAGCGCCGGGCGCTCCTGCTTCAGGCGGTAGGCCCAGTCGTACTTCAGCGGCGGAACCTCGCGGTTCTCCTTCGGCGACAGGCCCTTCAGCCATGCGTTGCGGGCGTGCACCACCACCATCGCCGCACCGGCGGCGACCTGGCGGTCGACGAACGCGGCGAACACGTCGTAGTCGTTGTCTTCGTCCACGCCCAGGCGGCACTTCACCGTGACCGGGATATCCACCGCATCGACCATCGCCGCCACGCACTCGGCCACCAGTACCGGCTCGCGCATCAGGCAGGCGCCGAAGCGCCCGGCCTGCACGCGGTCGGACGGGCAGCCGCAGTTGAGGTTGACCTCGTCGTAGCCCCACTCGGCGGCAATGCGCGCGGCCTGCGCCAGCAGCGCCGGATCACTGCCGCCCAGCTGCAGCGCCAGCGGCTGTTCGCTGCGGTCGAAGCCGAGCAGGCGCTCGCGGTCGCCGTGGATGACCGCGTTGGCGTGCACCATCTCCGTGTACAGGCGCGCGCCCGGCGCCAGCACGCGATGGAACACGCGGCAATGGCGGTCGGTCCAGTCCATCATCGGAGCAACGGACAGGCGCAGGGAATCGGCGTAACGGGCGGTGGCGGACGTCATCGGGGCGTTGATCGTGGAGACTGGCATTGCCAGTGAGATCAATAGTTTACACCGGGTGGCTGAATGGCGGCGGGGCACCCTGCGAAGACGCGCCAGGCTTTGACGCAGTTGCCAATTGAACGATGTATCCCTGTAGATACGATTCATGGCGACCCTCCAGGCAAGAGAGACGTTCGCGCGCTGGCTGTGCGTTACGCACGAGGCGCCATTCCCAGGACTCTCCCGATGAGCAAGCTGAAGACGATTCCCTTCGATCCCGCAGACTATCTGGAAGATGACGTCGCAATCGCCACCTATCTGAGCGAGGCCTTGGCAGCAGGTGATGCGGACCACTTCCAGGAGGCACTCGGAACAGTGGCGCGCGCTCGTGGCATGAGCGGTGTTGCCGAGGTCTCCGGCCTTGGACTCGAAAGCCTGTACAAGGCGCTGCGCCCCGGTGCACACCCACGCTTCGACACCGTGCAGCGGGTACTGTCAGCGCTCGGGGTGCATCTCATCGTGCAAGCCGACAAGCAACCCGCAGGCACCGCCTGATCGCTGCCGCTGGCCCGCCGGGCATGGCCCGGCGCTACCACCCTGCCCGATCAATGCCCGCTACGCGCGCCGCCCACCTGCTCGATGAGGGTCTGGCTGGCGGCATTGAGGCCCACCACCGTCACCTGCGCACCATGCGCAACCAGCTTTTCCTGTGCGCGCTCCAGCGCGGCCACGGCGGTCAGGTCCCACAGATGGGCGTCGCGCAGGTCGATCTGCACCTTCGGCGCTACATGCTGGTAGTCGAATGCGGCGCCCAGCTGGCCAGCGGACGCAAAGAACACCTGCCCACGTACGCGGTAGACCTGCGTGTCCCCGGCGTCTTCGCGCTGCACGTCCAGCATGCGGCCAACCTTGCGGGCGAAGAACAGCGCCGACAGCAGCACGCCGCTGAGCACGCCCTTGGCCAGGTCGTGGGTGGCCACGGTGACCACCACGGTCAGCAGCATGACAGCGGAGGAACTGCGCGGATGCGTGCGCAGGTCGCGCAGCGAGCGCCAGCTGAAGGTGCCGATGCTGACCATGATCATCACCGCCACCAGCGCCGCCATTGGAATCTGCCGCACCAGTTCGCTGCCGTACACCACCAGCACCAGCAACACCACGCCAGCCACCAGGCAGGACAGGCGCCCGCGGCCGCCGGAGGTCACGTTGATGACCGACTGGCCGATCATCGCGCAGCCGGCCATGCCGCCAAGGAAGCCTGTGACCGTGTTGGCCACGCCCTGGCCGACGCATTCGCGGTTGCGCTCGCTGGGCGTTTCGGTGATGTCTTCGACGATCTGCAGGGTCATCATCGATTCGAGCAGGCCGACCACCGCCAGCGTGGCTGACACCGGCAGCAGGATGCGCAGCGTTTCCCAGGTAAGCGGAACATCCGGCAGCAGGAAGTGCGGCAGGCTGTCAGGCAGCTGGCCCATGTCGCCCACGCTGCGCACGTCCACGCCGAAGCCGATCACCACGGCGGTGAGCACGACGATGGCCACCAGCGGTGATGGCACCGCGCGGGTGATGCGCGGCAGCAGGTAGATGATCGCCAGTGCGGCGGCGCACAGCACGTATACGGTGGGGCCGCGGCCGATCAGCTCGGGCATCTGTGCCAGGAAAATCAGGATGGCCAGCGCGTTGACGAAGCCGGTGATGACCGAGCGCGAGACGAAGCGCATCAGCGAGCCGAGCTTGAACACGCCGGCCAGCACCTGCAGCAGGCCGGCCAGGATGCTGGCCGCGAACAGGTATTGCAGGCCGTGGTCCTTGACCAGGTCGACCATCACCAGTGCCATCGCGCCGGTGGCAGCGGAGATCATGCCCGGGCGGCCACCGGCGATGGCGGTGATCACCGCGATCGAGAACGCGGCGTACAGGCCGACCTTGGGGTCGACGCCGGCGATGAGCGAGAAGGCGATGGCCTCGGGAATCAGGGCCAGGGCGACGACGATGCCGGACAGCAGGTCGCCACGGATGTTGCCGAGCCATTGCTGGCGCAGGGGGTAGGACGTTTGCATGGGAAAACTCCGCGCACACGCGGGCATGGCCACGTGGCGCTGCAGTGGAAAGACACGGGTTCCTGAGCCGGGCGGGCCGGCTGCCGATGTGCGGCAAGGGTCAGGGTGGCGTGATCACTGCAGGGCGGGGTCGATGCGTGGGAGGGGCGCAGTCTACGCCACTGGGACCATCGGGGACAGCATCGTCGCCTTCGACGGCAGCGCAGCATGGCTCCGCTCTACAATCCAGGCATGGCCGCCGACCGACCGCATTTCTTCGACCCCGCCACCGAACAGGGCGTGCTGCGCCTGTCGATTGCCGGTGCACTGCTGCTGGCAATGGCCGCGGTAGTGTTCGGCCTGTTGGCCAATTCCTCGCTGATCATCTTCGACGGCATCTATGGCCTGATCGACGTAGTGATGACCTGGCTGTCGCTGCTGGTCGCGCGGCTGATCGCACTGTCCACCAGTACCGATGCGCTGCAGTCGCGGCTCAACCAGCGCTTCACCATGGGCTTCTGGCACCTGGAGCCGATCGTACTGGGGGTCAGCGGCACGCTGATGATCGGCGCGGCGCTGTATGCGCTGGTCAATGCGGTGGATGCGCTGATGTCCGGTGGCCGCCATATCGCGCTGGGGCCGGCGATCATCTTTGCCGGCCTGTCACTGGTGGCCGAGAGTGCGCTGGCCTGGTTCGTGCTGCGCGCCAACCGCCGCATCGGGTCGGAGTTCATCGCGCTGGATGCGAAGAACTGGGTGGTGGCGGCCAGCATGTCGGCCTGCTACATGGTGGCCTTCCTCGGCGGCGTGCTGGTGCAGGGCACGACGTGGGCCTGGATCGGGCCTTACATCGACCCGGCCATCCTGGCCTTCGTCTGCGTGCTGGTGATGATCGCGCCGCTGGGCACCGTGCGCCGGGCGCTGGCCGGCATCCTGCTGGTCACCCCGCCGGAACTGCAGGCGCACGTGGATGCGGTGGCCCGCGCGATCGTGGCGAAGCATGGCTTCGTCGAGCACCGCAGCTACGTGGCACAGGTGGGCCGTGGCGAGCAGATCGAGCTGTTCTTCGTGGTGCCGGAAAACGACCCGCCACGGCCGCTGGTGGAATGGGACCAGCTGCGTGACGAGATCGGCGACGCGCTGGGCGAGGCCTCGCCGGACCGCTGGCTGACCATCATGTTCACCACCGACCGCGAGTGGACGCTCTAGGCCGGCCGGACGATCGATCAAATTTTGCGGACGAGCTGTCACCCAGCGTCCTTGGAAACCGGGCAAAGTAGGCTCCAACGCAACACCACCCACCGACCAGGAGCATCCCGATGTCCATCGAAAAGGTTCTGTACACCGCCCAGGCCACCTCCACCGGCGGCCGCGAAGGCCGTTCCGTCTCGTCCGACAACGTGCTGGACATCCAGCTGTCGACCCCGCGCGAGCTGGGCGGCGCCGGCGGCCCGGGCACCAACCCGGAGCAGCTGTTCGCGGCCGGCTATTCGGCCTGCTTCCTGGGCGCGCTGAAGTTCGTGGCCGGCCAGGCCAAGGTCGCGCTGCCGGCCGACACCACCGTCACCGGCAAGGTGGGCATCGGCCAGATCCCGACCGGTTTCGGCATCGAGGCCGAGCTGACCATCAACGTGCCGGGCGTGCCGCGCGAGCAGGTGGAAGAACTGGTGCAGAAGGCGCACATCGTCTGCCCGTACTCCAACGCCACCCGCGGCAACATCGACGTGACGCTGGTCGTTGCCTGATGCGGTGATGCCGGCCAGCGGCCGGCACTAGCCACGCGCGGGGAAAAAAAATGGGCGGATGCCGGTCGAAACCGGGCATCCGCCCATCCCACCTTCGTTGTCCCCTAGGGGGCATGAGGTTGCCGGCCAGCGGCCGGCACTACCAGGTCACTGGTCGCTGGTGATGAGCTGCACGACGCTGGAGAAATCCAGCTTGCCGCGGCCGGCCTGGTGATTCATCGAGTACAGGTTGCGGGCCACTTCGCCGAGCGGGATCGAGGCGCCGACGCTCATCGCCGCTTCCACCGCCAGGCCCATGTCCTTCAGCATCAGGTCGCTGCCGAAGCCGCCGCTGTAGCCACGCGAGGCCGGCGCATTTTCCAGCACGCCCGGCCACGGGTTGCACACTTCGGTGGCCCAGCTGCGGCCGGTGCTGACCGCCATCATCTGCGACAGCACCTTCGGGTCCAGCCCGTGCGCCACGCCCAGTGCGATGGCCTCGCCGGTGACCGCCATGATCACGCCCAGCGCCATGTTGTTGCACAGCTTGGCGACCTGGCCGGCACCGCTGGCGCCAACGTGGAAGATGTTCTTGCCCATCGCCTGCAGCACCGGGCGCGCGCGTTCCAGTGCGTCTTCTTCGCCGCCGACGATGAAGGTCAGGGTGCCGGCCTGGGCGCCGGCGGTACCGCCGGATACCGGCGCGTCGATCATCTGCAGGCCACGCGCGGCAGCGGCTTCAGACACCTTGCGGGCACTGGCCGGGGCAATGGTGCTGCAGTCGATGACCAGCGCACCGGCCGGGATGGCGGCGAGGATGCCGTCGTCGCCCAGGTACACGCCTTCGACGTGACGGCTGGCCGGCAGCATCGAGATCACCACCTCGGCATCGGCCAGGGTGTCACGCGCGGTGGACGCGGCGCTGGCGCCGGCATCGACAGCGGCCTGCACCGCGGCCGGGACCAGATCGAACACGCGCACAGTGTGGCCGTTCTTGACCAGATTGGCGGCCATCGGGCCACCCATGTTGCCCAACCCGATGAATGCAATGCGGCTCATGCAAGGCTCCTTTCAGCAAGGGGAGTACCCAGGTCGGCCAGCGGATGCGCGGCATCGGCCCAGGGGGAAGCGAAGAAAGTGTCGGCCCACGTGGTGGTGGCTTCGGCCAGCGCGGCCGGTTTCCACTGCGGGTTGCGGTCCTTGTCGATCAGCAGGGCGCGGATGCCTTCGGCAAAATCGCCCTGGGCGGCGCAATGCAGCGCGGTGATGTATTCCAGCCGGTAGACGCTGGCCAGGTCCTGGCCGGCGCTGCGCCGCTGCAGTTCGAACGCCAACCGCGCCGAACCGGGTGCACCGGCGGCGAGGGTCTTCTGTGCCGCCTGCAACCACGCATCGTCGGTCTGCAGGCTGCTGATCCGGTCAATGATGGCGGACAGGTCATCGCCTTCGCACAGCGCGTCGACCTGCGCCGCGTGGGCCAGCAGCGGGCCGGTAACGGCGTCGCTGGCATGCGATTGCAGCAGCTGGCTCAGGCGCTCGTGGTTGTGCGCGGCATCGCCCGACCAGGCCACCTGCAGCAGCGCATCGAACACCGCGCTGCGGCGTTCTTCGGCCACGTGCACGTCGGCCAGGCCGGCGTAGATGGCATCGCCCGGATTCAGCAGCGCGCCGGTCAGGGCCAGGAACAGGCCACCCTTGCCCGGTACGCGCGGCAGCAGCCAGCTGCCACCCACATCGGGGAACAGGCCCACGGTGATTTCCGGGAACGCCAGCTTGGAGCGCTCGCTGACCACGCGGTGGCTGGCGCCGGACATCAGGCCGATGCCGCCGCCCATCACGATGCCATGGCCCCAGCACAGGATCGGCTTGGCGTAGGTATGGATGAGGTAGTCGACGCGGTATTCGACGTCGAAGAACTCGGCGGCGTAGTCGTTCTCGCGGATGTCGCGGCGGCCAGCGTCGCGGAAGGCGACCATGCTCTTGTACAGGCTGTGCAGGTCACCGCCGGCACAGAACGCCTTTTCGCCAGCGCCCTGCAGCACCACCACGGCGATGCCGTCGTCGTCGGCCCAGGCATTGAGCTGCTTCAGCAGCAGGTGCGCCATCGGCAGCGAGAAACCGTTGAGCGTACGCGGCGCATTGAGCGTGGCGATGCCGATGCGCGCGCCGTTGCCGGCCACGCGCTCTTCGAACAGCACCGGTGCTTCATCGGCAACGGTGTCGGTGCTCATGCGTTCTTCCACTGCGCGGCGCGCTTTTCCAGGAACGCGGTCACGCCCTCGACCTGGTCAGCGGTGTCGAACAGGTCGACGAAGGCTTCGCGCTCGGCCACCAGTGCCGAGGCATGGGTGCCGCTGCGGGTGGACTGCACCAGGGTCTTGCAGGCGGCGATGCTGGTCGGGCTCTGCTTGCCGGCCTTGTTCGCCCACTCCAGTGCCAGCGCCTTGGCCTCGCCCTTGCCGACCTTTTCTTCGGCCAGGCCAATGCGCAGTGCGGTCTCGGCGTTGATGCGCTCGCCCAGCAGGATCATGCGCTTGGCCCAACCCTCGCCGACCAGGCGCGGCAGGTTCTGGGTGCCACCGGCGCACGGCAGCAGGCCGACGGTGGCCTCCGGCAGCGCGACCTGGGCGTGCTCTTCGATGATGCGCAGGTCGCAGGCCAGCGCGCACTCCAGGCCGCCGCCCATGGCGTAGCCGTTGATCGCGGCGATCGACACGCCACGGAACCCGGACAGCGCTTCGAAGGCTTCGCCGAAACGGCGTGCGGCTTCACGTGCAGCGGCCTTGTCGCCCGAAGCGAACTGGTTGAGGTCGGCGCCGGCGGAGAAGAACTTCTCGCCGTCACCGGTGATCACCAGCGCGTAGATCTCGCGGTCCGCGTTGAGCGCGCCCACCAGGTCGCGCAGCGCCGACAGGCTGTGTACGGTCCAGGTATGCGCGGGCGGGTTGTGCAGGGTGACCACGGCGGTGTGGCCATCCACCTCGACCTTCAGGCCCACATGCTCCTGGGTACGCCAATCCTTCATCGCAGTTCCTCTTCGGTGTTGAGCAGGTGGCGGGCAACGATCACCCGCATGATCTCGTTGGTGCCTTCCAGGATCTGGTGCACGCGGCAGTCACGCAGCAGGCGCTCGATCGGGTATTCGCGGATGTAACCGTAGCCACCGTGGATCTGCAGCGCTTCGTTGCAGACGTTGAAACCGGCATCGGTGGCGAAACGCTTGGCCATCGCGCACCACACGTTGGCATCGCCGGCACCGGCATCGAGCTTGCGCGCGGCGGTGTGCACCATCTGCCGTGCGGCAACCAGTTCGATGGCCATGTCGGCCAGCTTGAACTGCAGCGCCTGGAACTCGGCCAGCGCCTTGCCGAACTGGCGGCGCTCGCCCATGTAGCGGCGTGCGGCATCCAGCGCGCCCTGCGCCGCGCCCAGCGAGCAGGCGGCGATGTTGATGCGGCCGCCGTCCAGCCCCTTCATCGCCAGCTTGAAGCCGCCGCCTTCCTCTCCCAGAAGGTGGCTGACCGGCACGCGGACGTTTTCGAAGGTGATGCCACGGGTCGGCTGGCTGTTCCAGCCCATCTTCTCTTCCTTGCGGCCGAAGCTGACGCCCGGCAGGTCGGCCGGCACCGCGATGGCGCTGACACCGCCGGCACCGGCGCCGCCGGTACGCGCCATCACCACCAGCAGCTCGGTGGCACCGGCACCGGAGATGAAGGCCTTGGAACCGTTCAGCACGAAGTGGTCGCCATCGCGCACGGCGGTGGTCTTCAGCGAGGCCGCATCGGAACCGGCACCCGGTTCGGTCAGGCAGTAGGAAGCCAGCTTGAGGCCGGCGGCCAGATCCTGGCCCCACGCATCGCGCAGTGCCGGCTGGCCCCACTTGGACACCATCCACGAAGCCATGTTGTGGATGCTGATGTAGGCCGCGGTCGACGGATCGACGTTGGCGAGCTCCTCGATGACGACGGCGGCGTCCAGTCGGCTCAGGCCGCTGCCGCCCACTTCCGGGTCCATGTACAGGCCGCAGAAGCCCAGTTCACCGGCCTTGGCGATCGCCTCGCGCGGAAAGATGCCCTCCGCATCCCATCGCGCGGCGTGCGGCGCCAGTTCGGCCTGTGCGAAGTCGCGCGCCGCCTCGCGGTACGCCTGCTGCGCTTCTTCCAGTTCCGTCGTCATCGAGTGGCTCATGGCTGCTCCTGCCGTTACTTCAGGCTGATCGTGGTGTTGACGCCATGGCTCAGCGTTTCGTCATCGAACCAGCGCGCGGTGACCGTCTTGGTCTGGGTGTAGAACAGCACCACCTGCTTGCCGTACGGGCCCAGGTCGCCCAGCTTGGAGGCGCGCGAACCGGTGAACGAGAACAGCGGCACCGGCACCGGGATCGGCACGTTGATGCCGACCTGGCCGACGTCGATGTCTTCCTGGAATTTGCGCGCGGCCGCGCCGGACTGGGTGAACAGGGCGGTGCCGTTGCCGTTCGGGTTGCTGTTGACCATCGCGATGGCCTCGTCCAGCGTCTCCGCTTCGAGGATGACCAGCACCGGCCCGAAGATCTCTTCCTGGTAGATGCGCATGTCGGTGGTGACACCGGCAAAGATGGTCGGGCCGACGAAGTTGCCCTTCTCGAAGCCATCGACCTGCGGCTTGCGGCCATCGAGCACCAGCTTGGCGCCCTGCTCCACGCCCGAGGCGATCAGGCCTTCCACGCGCTCGCGGGCGCTGCAGGAAATGACCGGGCCGACATCGGTGCCGGACACGGTGCCGCCGCTGACCTTCAGGGTCTTGGCCTTGGTCACCAGGTCCTGCACCCAGCCGCGGGCCTCACCGACCAGCACCAGGGTGGAGGCGGCCATGCAACGCTGGCCGGCGGCACCGAAGGCGGCGCCGACCATCGCATTGAGGGTCTGTTCCTTGTTGGCGTCCGGCAGCACCACGGCGTGGTTCTTGGCGCCCATCATGCACTGCACGCGCTTGCCGGCCAGCGAGGCGCGGTTGTAGACGTGGGTACCGACGCGGGTGGAACCGACGAACGACACGGCCTTGATGTCCGGGTGGTCGCAGATCGCGTTGACCACTTCCTCGCCGCCGTGGACGACGTTCAGCACGCCCTTCGGAATGCCCGCTTCCAGCGCAAGCTCGACCAGGCGCATGGTAACCATCGGGTCCTGCTCGGACGGCTTGAGGATGAAGGTGTTACCGGTGGCGATCGCCATCGGGAACATCCACAGCGGGATCATCGCCGGGAAGTTGAACGGGGTGATGCCGGCGCACACGCCCAGCGGCTGCATGATCGTGTAGGTGTCCACGCCATTGGCCACGTTGTTGGCCAGCTCGCCCAGCTGCAGGTTGCCGATGGCGGCCGCGTGCTCGACCACTTCCAGGCCGCGGAACACATCGCCTTCGGCGTCGGGCAGGGTCTTGCCCTGTTCGGCGGTGAGGATGTGGGCCAGCTCGCTCATGTTCTCGCGGATCAGCTGCTGGTACTTCAGGAAGATGCGCGCGCGGGTGCCGATCGGGGTCTTGCGCCAGGTCTTGAAGGCTTCCTTGGCGGCGGCGACGGCGGCGTTCACTTCGCCGGTGGTGGCGAACGGCACCTGGGCCAGCACGTCCTGGGTGGCCGGATTGATCACGTCCTGCCAGTGGGAGGTGGCCGATTCAACGAACTGGCCATCGATCAGCATGCGGATACGGGGCGCTGCAACAGTCATGACGACAATCCCACGGGGTGCGAAAGATGCTTGGCATTATTCACAGCACCCACCTCGATTTCCGGGCTGAATCCGCTTAATCTGGCCAACACGCCAGACGATTCATGTTAATTCTGTGAATTATTCAGCCCCTCAGCGACAACTTGGCCTGCGTCTGCTGCGCCTGCGCGAACAGCACGGCTACAGTCAGGTAGACCTGGCACGGGCATTGGGGCTGTCGGCCAGCTACCTGAACCAGATCGAGCGCAACAAGCGCCCGCTGACCCCGGCCGTACAGAAAAAGCTGGGCGAGGTACTGGGCGACGTTTCCGCGCTGTTCGACGACGATGAGCCCGCCGCGCTGCAGGAAGCGCTGGGCGAAACCTTGCGCGACCTGGGCCTGGCCGAGGTCAGCGCCACCGAGCTGCGCGCCCTGGCCGGCAACCTGCCGCAGGTCAGCCGCGCGCTTCTGGACCTGCACCGCCGCCACCTGGCCCTGCGCGAGCATGCGGCGGCACTGGAGTTCCAGCTGGGCGAGCCCGGTGCTGGCAGCACCCTGCCGGCCGGCGACCAGGTGCGCGAGTTCTTCAACCGCATGCACAACCACATTCCCGAACTGGACGAACTGGCCGAGCGCCTGTTCGCCGAATGGGGGCTGTCCCCCGGGCACGTGGCACCGCGCCTGCGCCAGCTGCTGGCCGACCGCCATGGCGTGCTGGTGGAAGTGGCCGCGCTGCAGGCCGGGCGCGAGAAGCGCCAGTTCGATGCCGGTGCGCGGCGGCTGTGGTTGCCCGATTACCTGGAGCCAGGCCAGCAGGCGTTCCAGATGGCGGCCGAGCTGGCACTGCACGGTTACCTGCCGCAGATCGATGCGGTGATCGCGCGTGCGGGCTTCCACGACGAAGCGCGCATCGCGCAGGCGCGCATCGGGCTTTCCAACTATTTCGCCGGTGCGCTGGTGATGCCGTACATGCGCTTCCTGCGTGCGGCCGAGGCCAGCAGCTACGACATCGAACTGCTGGCGCACCAGTTCGGCGTCGGCTTCGAAGCGGTGTGCCATCGCTTGAGCACGCTGGCGCGGCGCAGTGCGCCGGGATTGCCGTTCTTCTTCATCCGGGTGGACCGTGCGGGCAATGTGTCCAAACGGCATTCGGCCACCGATTTCCATTTCTCGCAGGTGGGCGGCTCGTGCCCGCTGTGGATCGTCTACGAAGCGTTCAACCAGCCGGGGCGCATCCTCACCCAGACCGCGCGCATGCCCGATGGCCGCCGACATTTCTGGCTGGCACGGCAGGTCAGCAGCGGGCCGGTGGGCCATGGCCAGCCGCGCAAGACGTTCGCGGTGGCGCTGGGCTGCGACCTGCAGCATGCCGAGCGGCTGGTGTATTCGCTGGGGCTGGATGTGCAGAGCCCGGGCAATTCGGTGTCGATCGGCCCGGGGTGCCGGGTGTGCCCGCGCGAGGACTGCATGCAGCGCGCGTTCGCGCAGTTGCCGGGAAGGTAGGGGTTATTCGGCAGGGCTGCGCCCTGCACCTGCCGAGGCCGAAGCAACGGCAACGGCAACGGCAAAAGCTTGCATTCCGTGGGATGGCGGGGTGGGTCCGCTGGCGGGGGACGCCGTAAACCCCCCTCCGGGGTCCGGCCCAGCCGATGGCGGCTGTGCGTTCGGGCGCTTGCGAAGCAGTGCTTCGCAAGCAAAGCGCCCTCACCCTTGGGGGCTTGGCTGCGGCATCCATGCCGCGGACACCCCCCGCCACCGGACCCACCCCGCCTTCGACAGTTCTCTGCGATCTGTCCGGCTGGCATTGCCTGCTCCTGGTGGGTGTCGACCTTGGTCGACACGGTAGATCCACGCATGGCGTGGATCTACTAAACCATTCGTGCGTAGGCTGCATCCCAATCGGGATGCCCATCCCTGGAGATGACCATGCCCCTGTTGCGTTCCTGTGTGGCTCTGCTGCTCGCTGCCTTTGCTGCGCCGGCATGGGCGACCTTTTCCATCGTGGCCTGCAACGAGGCCGGTGACTGCGGCGTGGCGGTGGCTACGCACAATCTGGCAGTCGGTGGCGTGGGCGTGCCGTGGGCGCAGGCCAGGGTGGGGGCCGTTGCCAGCCAGTTCGAGACCAATCCAACCTACGGCTCAAAGGGCCTGACGCTGCTGGGCAAGGGCCGCACGCCTGCGCAGGTGCTCAAGCAGCTGCTGAATGAAGACGGCGATTTCGATGGCACCACGCTTGCCGAGCGCCAGGTGGGACTGGTCAGCGCGCGTGGTGGCAATGCCCAGTACACGGGCGCCACCGCGCAGCAGGCAGCGTGGGCTGGCGCGCAGGGTGAGGGCATGCTGAGTGTTCAGGGCAACGGCCTGGCCGGGCCCGAGGTGCTGGCGGCCATGCAACGCAGCTTCGAAGAATCACGCGGTGCACTGGCGGCGCGCCTGCTGGCGGCGCTGGAAGCCGGCCAGGCCGCCGGTGGCCAGCGCAGCGGGCAGTGGTCGGCGGCGCTGCTGGTACGCACGCCCGGCGGTGACTGGCAGGACACCGATCTGCGCGTGGATGCCGATCCGCGCGCCGTGGCAAGGCTCCGCGAGCTGTACGACATGCGCCTGTCCAACGACGCGATCATCCGTGCCGAGCAACGCTGGGAAAAGGGCGATGTGGCCGCTGCGCGTGCAGCACTGGCCACCGCGTTGTCACTGGCGCACGGCTGGGACCGCACCTGGGCGCGTGCCGCACGGCTGGCCATGCGCCAGGGCGACACCGCGCTCGCCCGCGAATACCTGGCTGGCCTGCGTACGCTCAATCCTGGATGGGTGAAACAGGAACTGGCGCTGCCGTTGTATGCGCCGTTGCAGGGTGATGCGGTGGTGGAGGCGTGGCGTTGAGGCACCGCAGGGGCCAGATCGTGCCGACCAAGGTCGGCACCCACCAGAACCGTTCAATCGGCTGCGGCGGAGATCAATAGATCGGCGTCACCTTCATCTGTGGCAGCGGGCGCGGTGCGCCGTCGGTAAGGT
This sequence comes from Stenotrophomonas sp. GD04024, assembly GCF_029837545.1. Lineage (NCBI taxonomy): Bacteria > Pseudomonadati > Pseudomonadota > Gammaproteobacteria > Lysobacterales > Lysobacteraceae > Stenotrophomonas > Stenotrophomonas sp. GD04024. The sequence continues at coordinate 74,825 of NZ_JAOEDV010000009.1, forward strand.
CGGGGCCGAGGTCGTCCCAGCTGCGGCCCTGTTCCACCATCAAGCCCCACAGCTGCTGCGAAGCCTGCCGCTTGTCTTCCGAGCCCAGCTTGTACGACGGCGGTGCCGGCTGGCCACTGGCGACCATCGAATAGGCCGCGCGGTAGGCCAGCACCTGCTGCGCCGGGTCATCGGTGCGCGCCACTTCCAGCGTGTAGCGCTGGTAGGCCGAGGCCAGGTTGCGCCAGCGGATCCAGTAGTGGTTGTCGAACGAGAACGAACAGAAGCGTGCACCGGCCAGGCTGCCCTTGTCGGCGATGCGGGTGAGCACCTCCTGCGGCATGTCCAGGTTCATGCCACCCTCGTCGCCCTGCAGGCTGACGTGCACGATGCGATCGCGGTAGCCCGGTGCGCGCGCCTGCAGCAGGTCGCGCCAGTTCTGCATGGTTGCCACCACCGCGAACAGGAAGCGGCCCAGTTCGGCCGCCGCCAGCGGCGTGGCGATCGACTGGTAGGTGCGCTGCCAGCCGTGGCGATTCTCGGTGGGCAGGAACACCGCATGCTCCAGCGCCTGGCGGCCGCTGCTGCCATGGCTCACATCCTCGGCATGCTGCGGATAGACCAGGTTGATGGCGAAGGTCGGCCAGCGTGGCAACGCCGCATCGAACAGGTGGATCGGGAAGTTGCTGCTGATGCCGCCATCGGAGAACCAGCAGATGCGGAAAGCGGTGATGACCGGACCGCAGGTCTGCCCGGCGCTGGTGAGCCCTTCCATGCTGTCGGCCACGTTGTGCTCCGCATCGGCCGCCGGTGCGGTCGGTTCGCAGCGGCGTTCGCGGCGCGAGGGCTCATGCAGCGGTACCGCGCTGCTCAGCAGCGGGAAACTCAGGCTCATCCGCGTGGCCACCAGCACCGGCAGCTGCGGGCCCTGCGGCAGGTGGTAGTACTGGCGCCCCTCCACCTCCAGCGGCGGGCCGGCCTGCTGTACCAGCCACTGCACCACGCTGGCCGGGAACAGATGCTCGAACTCCTCGCGCAGGAACCAGAACTGCGCGCCGCCCAGCGGCAGCGTGCGTGGCTCGTTGTGCGACACGCAGGTGGTGATCATCTGCAGGCTGATCGCATGCGGGCTGGCCGGCTCGCCGGGGTAGCGCGGCGCGTCGTGCAGATCGGCGAAAGTCAACGGAGCATCCAGCGGCTTGCCCGACAGCTGCTGCAGGCACGCGTGCAGCCATTCGGTGAGGGCGGGCTTGCGCGCATCGCGGCCGAGCCCGCTGCACAGGCCCAGCAGGTTGCGCCGTGCCACCCGCGCCACCCGCAGCGCGGCACCGGCCACGCCGGCCCCGTAGGCACACAGCAGCGACGGCAGCAGGGTGGCCGCCACCCCGCTCCAGCCGCCGCCCCACCAGCCCAGGCCGAGCAGCAGCGCCAGCGACACCAGCACCTCCAGCGGCGCGATCTCGAATACGGCCACCGCCAGGCACAGCAGCTTGTGCGGCAGGCGGGCGCTGCCGGTCAGCACCACCAGCAGCCGGTAGGCCGCGCGTGCCCCCCGCGCCGGCTGGAACAGGCTGTAGATGAAGCCGCGCCGCGACAGCTGGGCCGACACTGCCGACAGCCCGCCATAACCGGCGTCGCCGGGCAGGTGTTCGCCCGCCTGCTGGCGGCGGTCGCCACACGCCGCCGCGGCCGCCACCGCGGCGGCGATGGCGCCGGCCGAGGTGCCGCCAATGCTCTTGAACCGATACTCGCGGGCCAGCGCCAGTACCGCATTGGGGTACACGATGCCGCTGGTGATGCCGCCCTTCATGACCAGATCGCAGTACTTGTCCGCCACGAACCACCTCCCGTCTGCCGGTGTCCAGTATCGCAAGAGGCGCTCTCACAGCCTGAGAAGTGGGCCACAGCACTGCAGGGTGCTGGGCCCTTGACCATCGCGGCCAACGGGTCCACCGTGCACACGCCGAAGGTATCCCTGCCGTGGCCTGTATGGCGGCAGGGATTTAAACGGGAATCCGGTGAAGGCGCCTGGCGCGCCCATTCCGGAGCTGCCCCGCAGCGGTGAATGGAAACGAATCCTGCCAACAGCACTGGGCTCGCGCCTGGGAAGCGGCGGGTAGTAGGTGGGTTGCGGCCCGTGTCCATCAGCCCGAATACCGGCCCCGGCCGGGGGACACGACCGTCCCCTGACTCGACCTGGACTCTCCGCGGGGAGGGTGCCGGGGCCGTCGTTGTCCTGCGCGTGCAGGCGGCGCGGCCGCGCGCGTCCTTTCCCCGGTAGCTGCCCAGATCTGCTTCCCACGCGCTGATGCATGGGCCACCGCCGTTGCCGGCGGTCCATGCGGTACCTGACGATGACCGAGCTCCAACGCCCCACCCTGACCCTGCCGGCCGACGGCAAGCGCCTGCTGCTGCACTCGTGCTGCGCGCCCTGCTCCGGCGAAGTGATGGAGGCGATCACCGCCTCCGGGATCGACTACGCGATCTTCTTCTACAACCCCAACATCCATCCGGTGAAGGAATACGAGCTGCGCAAGCAGGAGAACATCCGCTTCGCCGAGCAGCACGACATCCCCTTCATCGACTGCGACTACGACACCGACAACTGGTTCAGCCGCGCGCGCGGCATGGAGAACGAGCCCGAGCGCGGCATCCGCTGCACGATGTGCTTCGACATGCGTTTCGAGCGCACCGCGCTGTACGCGCATGAACATGGCTACGACACCATCAGTTCGTCGCTGGGCATCTCGCGCTGGAAGAACATGGCGCAGATCAACGACTGCGGCATCCGCGCCGCTTCGCGCTATGAAGGCCTGCAGTACTGGGACTACAACTGGCGCAAGGGCGGCGGTGCCAGCCGCATGATCGAGATCAGCAAGCGCGAGCAGTTCTACCAGCAGGAATACTGCGGCTGCGTGTACTCGCTGCGCGATGCCAACCGCCACCGCCGCGAGAACGGCCGCGAGCGGATCAGGATCGGCCTGCTGTACTACGGACAGGACGCTGAGACGCCGCAGGGCGATTGACGTGTGGGCATGGGGCGGCCACGCTGGTCGCCCCTTCCGTTGTGCCGGACCTGCCATGACCGCCCTGCCCGCCGATGTCGCCCTGCTGGTGATCGACCTGCAACCGGACTTCATGCCGGGTGGCGCGCTGGCCTGCGAGCAGGGCGATGCGCTGGTGGCACCGATTGCCGCGCTGCTGGCGCAGCGCCACTACCGCACGGTGGTGGCCACCCAGGACTGGCACCCGGCCGACCACGCTTCGTTCGCCAGCCAGCATCCCGGCAAGCGCCCGTTCGAGACCATCCTGCTGCACGCACAGCCGCAGACCCTGTGGCCTGACCACTGCGTGCAGGGCAGCGCCGGCGCCGCCCTGCACCCGGGCGTGGACTGGACGGTGGCCGACCTGATCCTGCGCAAGGGCACCCGCCAACAGGTGGATTCGTACAGCGCCTTCCGCGAGAACCATGGCCCTGACGGCGAGCGCCCGCCGACCGGCCTGGCCGGCTGGCTGCACGAGCGCCGCATCCGCGAAGTGCACGTGTGCGGCCTGGCCCGCGACTACTGCGTGCTGTGGAGCGCACAGGATGCGGTGAAGTCCGGCTTCAAGGTGAAGTTCCTGTGGGAGTTGACCAAGCCGGTGACCGAGGCCAACGACGCGATGGTGCGCGAGGCGCTGGGTAAGGCCGGGATCGCGGTCGCCTGACCCACAATGGTAGTGCCGGGCCATGCCCGGTGGACGCGGGATGGTTGGTTACCGGAACACGACCGTGCGATGCCCGTTGAGCAGGATGCGGTGCTCGACATGCCGGCGCACGGCACGCGCCAACACCAGCGATTCGGTATCACTGCCCAGCCGCACCAGCTCGCGCGGCGCCATGGCATGGTCCACGCGCGCGACGTCCTGTTCGATGATCGGGCCTTCGTCCAGATCCTCGGTGACGTAGTGCGCGGTGGCGCCGATGATCTTGACCCCGCGCGCGTGCGCCTGGTGATACGGCTGCGCACCCTTGAAGCTGGGCAGGAAGCTGTGGTGGATGTTGATCGCGCGGCCAGCCAGGGCGCGGCACAGCGTGGGCGAGAGAATCTGCATGTAGCGCGCCAGCACCACCAGGTCGATGCGCTCGCGCTCGACCAGATCGATGATCTGCTGTTCCTGCACTGCACGCGTGTCCGCGTTCACCGGCAGGTGGTGGAACGGCACCTGGTAGGACGCGGCCAGCGGCGCGAAGTCGGCGTGGTTGGACGCCACCGCGGCGATGTCCACTTTCAACTGCCCGCTGTGGGCGCGGAACAGCAGATCGTTGAGGCAATGGCCCTGCTTGCTGACCAGCACCAGCAGGCGCGCGCGGCGACGGCCATCGTGCAGCTGCCAGTCCATGCCGTAGTCGGCGGCCAACGCGGCCATCGCGGCATGCACGGTGTCCAGCGGCAGGCTGGCGTCGCGGTCAAAATGCACGCGCAGGAAGAAGCGGCCGCTTTCCTCATCGCCGAACTGCTGGGCGTCGAGGATGTTGCAGCCGTGGTCGAACAGCAGGCCGGACACGCGGTAGACGATGCCGGTACGGTCGGGGCAGGACAGGGTGAGGATGGAATCGGGGCGCATCGCCCGAGTGTAGGGCAGCGCCCGGCCGCGCGGATCGATGGTCACCGTTGCAACCGAACGGCTTGGTTCAGTCCCAAGCGATACTTGGGCTTCCACATGGCAAGCTGGTCGGTCATGAACCTGTTGCAATTGATCCGCAGCTTCACCCGCACCGCAGAGACCGGCAGCATTGCCGCTGCGGCCCGCACGCTTGGCATCAGCGCCACCGCCGTCGGCCAGAACATCAACCGGCTGGAGGCGCACCTGGGCGTACGGCTGCTGAACCGGAGCACGCGCCAGCTGGCACTCAGCGAGGCCGGTGCGCTGTACCTGGCGCAGGTACGCCACATCGAAGCCGACCTGGCGCGCGCGCAGGCGATGGTCACTGCCGGTGACATCGAACCGGCTGGGCCCCTGCGCATCGCCAGCAGCAGCGCCTTCGGCCGCCACGTGCTTGCGCCGTTGCTGCCCTCGCTGCAGCAACGCTACCCGCAGCTGCAGCTGGAGCTGCGCCTGAGTGATCGCGCCGTGCAGCATGGGCCGGAAGCGGTGGATGCCAGCATCCGCATCGGTGCGCAGCTGGAAGATGGCGTGGTCGCGCGTCAGCTGGCACGCATTCCGTTCGTGTTCTGCGCCGCGCCGGCCTACCTGAAAGCGCACGGCACGCCGCAGCAACCCTCGGAACTGGGCAGTCATCGCGGCCTGCTGCACCGCTTCCCCACCGACGGCCGGCCGCTGCGCTGGTGCCTGCTGAAAGACGGCCAGCGCGTGGACGCGGCGTTGCCGCCGAGCATGGTCTGCGATGACATCGATGCGCTGGCCGAGCTGGCTGCCGCGGGTGCAGGCATCACCCGGCTGGCGGCGTTCGTGGCTGAGCCATACCTGCGCGACGGCCGCCTGCAGGCAGTGTTCGGCGCCGACACCGCGTGGCGGCCGGAACCGATGGAGGTCTATTTCTGCGTCAGCGACCGCCGCGACTTCACCGCCAAGATCCGCGCGCTGTTCGAGCACCTGCAGGCCGGCATGGCGCCGGCCTGGCGGGTGTGAACCTCAGCGTGCCTTGAATACGCCGCGCGCATCACGCGGCTCGCAGCGCAGGTACTGCGGTGCCGGTTCCACGCTGTCGCGCAGCGCGGCGGCGGCATGCCACGGCCAACGCGGGTCGTACAGGATGCCGCGCGCCAGTGCCACCGCATCGGCGTGGCGATGGCGCAGGATCGATTCGGCCTGCTCGGGCTCGGTGATCATGCCTACCGCGATGACCGGCATGCGCACCTTGGCCTTGATAGCGGCTGCGAACGGCACCTGGTAACCCGGGCCGACGGTGATCTTCTGGCGTTCGTCGAGGCCGCCGCTGGAGACGTGCAGGAAGTTGCAGCCACGCGCGTCCATCACCTGCGCCAGCGCCTCGCTCTGCACCAGGTCCCAGCCGCCGTCGACCCAGTCGCTGGCGGAGATGCGCACGCCTACGGCGACCTTGTCGGAGACCGCCGCACGCACCGCGTCGAATACTTCCACCAGCAGCCGCAGGCGGTTCGGCAGCGAGCCGCCGTAGCCATCGGTGCGGCGGTTGCTCAGCGGCGACAGGAACTGGTGCAGCAGGTAGCCGTGTGCGGCGTGCAGTTCGATCAGCTCGAAACCGAGGCGCTCGGCGCGCACCGCGCTGGCAGCAAAGGCGGCGATGACCTCGGCGATGCCGGCCTCATCCAGTTCCTGCGGCGCCGGATCGGCGGCATGGAACGGCAGCGGCGACGGCGCCACCGTGGCCCAGCCACGCGTATCGTCGGCCGGCAGCTGGCCACCGCCGTCCCACGGTCGCCTCACCGAGGCCTTGCGGCCGGCATGGCCCAGCTGGATGCCCAGCGGCATCGGCGACCAGCGGCGGACGCTGGTCAGCACCTGCGCCAGCGCCGCCTCGGTGCCGTCATCCCACAGGCCCAGGTCGGCCCAGCTGATGCGACCGCGCGGCTCGACCGCGGTGGCTTCCAGGATCAACAGGCCGGCGCCGGACTGCGCCAGGTTGCCCAGGTGCATGGCGTGCCAGTCGCTGGCGCGGCCATCTTCGGCGGAGTACTGGCACATCGGCGCGATCACGATGCGGTTGGACAGGGTCAGGGGGCCGAACGAGATCGGCGAAAACAGCTGGGTCACGGGGGTGCGGAAGGACAGGCGGATGGGGGAGACGTATTGCACCGCCGCACGGCCTGCGAATCAACCGTCTGGATGGATCGCTGTTTCGCGGTGGGCGCGCCGCCGAACGTGGGCTCGGTTCAGGGCGACGCCCACGCGGCCAGCGCCTCGGCGCAATCGCGCTCGTCCTTGAACTGCAGCAGGTCGTCGGCGCGGGTGCGGCCACGGTTCAGCGCCGCCACCGGCAACCCCGCCCTGGCCGCAGCCTGCACGAAGCGGAAGCCGGAATAGACCATCAGCGACGAGCCGACCACCAGCACCGCATCGGCCTGCTGCAGGTGCTCGTGCACGGCGGCCACGCGCTCGCGCGGCACGTTTTCGCCGAAGAACACCACGTCCGGCTTCAGCAGGCCGCCACAGTGCGGGCAGTCCGGCACCACGAAGGCGGAGAAATCCGTTTCCAGGTCGGCGTCGCCATCGGGCGCGATGCCGGCCTCCAGCGCGTCCCAGCCCGGATTGGCATCCAGCAGGCGCTGCTGGAAAGCCTCGCGCCCGCTGCGGCGCTCGCAGCCCATGCAGCGCACCAGATCCAGCCGGCCGTGCAGGTCGATCACATTCTGGCTGCCGGCGCGCTGGTGCAGGCCATCCACATTCTGGGTCAGCAGCACCTGCAGCTTGCCACGGCTTTCCAGCGCGGCCAGTGCCTGGTGGGTGCCGTTGGGCCGGGCCAGGCCGAAGCGCGGCCAGCCCAGCAGGCTGCGTGCCCAGTAGCGCTGGCGGGTGGCCGCCTCGCCCATGAAGGCCTGGTAGGTCACCGGCGGCGTGCGCTTCCACTGGCCATCGCTATCGCGGTAATCGGGAATGCCCGAGGCGGTGCTGCAACCGGCGCCAGTCAGCACGAACAGGCGCTGGGCGCGGTCGATGAAGTCGGTCAGCGGCAGGGTCATGGCTGCCAGATGGGGACGCGCATGCGCCCCCGCAAGCGCCGGTTCAGCCGGCGGGCTCAGGCCACCGGCAGCGGCGGCACCGCGATCGGGTGGCCTTCCTCGTCCAGCGCGATCATCACGAAGTGACCGCGCGTGCACAGCTTGCGCTCGCCGCTGTGCAGGTCTTCGGCCACCAGTTCGACCTCGACCTTCATCGAGCTGCGGCCCACTTCGACGATGCGGCCGATGGTCTCCACCATCTGGCCGATGCGGATCGGCAGCTTGAAGTCGACCTGGTCGCTGCGCGCGGTCACTACGGTGCGGCGCGAGTAGCGGGCGGCGGCCAGGAAGGCGGCCTTGTCCATCCACGCCAGCGCCTGGCCACCGAACAGCGTGCCCAGATGGTTGGTGTGGTTGGGGAAGACGATTTCGGCCATGCGCACTTCGGTGGGCGGCACGGTCTCGGGGATCGGGGTCATGGGCGGTGCTTCGCTGTGGGGTGCCGCGATTTTAAGCCAGGCCCCGTGCAGGCGGCGCTACACTGCGCCACGCCCCCTGCCAGGACCGCCCATGCCCGCGACCTCCGATCTGCTGGCCTTCGCCCTCATCTCGCTGGGCATGGTGCTCACGCCCGGGCCGAACATGATCTACCTGGTCTCGCGATCGATCTGCCAGGGTCGACGCGCCGGCCTGATCTCGCTGGGCGGGGTGGCGCTGGGCTTCGTGTTCTACATGCTGTGCGCAGCGCTGGGCATCACCGCCCTGCTGATGACCGTGCCGCTGGCCTATGACGCGCTGCGCATCGGGGGCGCGCTCTACCTGCTGTACCTGGCCTGGCAGGCGCTCAAGCCGGGCGGCCGCTCGCCGTTCGCGGTGCGCGACCTGCCGCCGGACGGTCCACGAAGGCTGTTCGCGATGGGCTTTCTGACCAACCTGTTGAACCCGAAGATCGCGGTGATGTACCTGTCCCTGCTGCCGCAGTTCCTGCACCCGGAAGTCCACGGCAGCGTGCTGGTGCAGTCGCTGGTGCTGGGCTTCACCCAGATTGCGGTCAGCGTGAGCGTCAACGCGGTGATCGCGGTGATGGCCGGCAGCATCGCGGGCTTCCTGGCCGCGCGCCCGACCTGGCAGGCGGTGCAGCGCTGGCTGATGGGCACGGTGCTGGCGGGGCTGGCGGTGCGTATGGCGGTGGAGGGGCGGCGCTGAATGTAGAGTCGAGCTTGCTCGACTGATCCTCGCGAACAGCAGTCGAGCATGGCTCGACTCTACAAGAGCACGGCAGTCGAGCAAGCTCGACTCCACGAAGAGCGGCGAGCGTGGCAACCACAAAAAACCCCGGCGTTGGCCGGGGTTTCCGTTACGACAGGCCTGACCGGTTCGATCAGAAGTTCATGTCGAAGGCGACTTCACCCTGCACGCCGACCTGGTAGGCCGAGACGCGGCGTTCGAAGAAGTTGGTCAGCTCCTGCACGTCCTGCAGTTCCATGAACGGCAGCGGGTTGCGCACGTTGTACTTCTTTTCCATGCCCAGCTTGGCGAAGTGCTGGTCGGCGCAGTGCTGCAGGTACTGGCGCATGTCGCGGGTCGAAATGCCGGCCACGCCGCCGGACAGCACGTCCTCGGCGAACTGCACTTCGCACTCGATGGCTTCGGCCAGCATGTCATAGACCTGCTGCTTCATTTCATCGTCGAACAGGTCCGGCTCTTCCTCGCGCACCACGCGCACCGACTCGAACGCGAATTCCATGTGCGCGCTCTCGTCGCGGAACACCCAGTTGGTGCCCGACGCCAGGCCCGGCAGCAGGCCGCGCGAACGGAAGTAGTACACGTAGGCGAAGGCGGCGAAGAAGAACAGGCCTTCGATGCACGCAGCGAAGCAGATCTGGTTGAGCAGGAACTGGCGGCGCTCGGCGCGGGTCTCGATGCGCGTCAGGTCCTGGATCGAATCGATCCACTTGAAGCAGAAATCGGCCTTCTTCTTGATCGAGTCGATGTTCTCCACCGCGGCGAAGGCTTTGACGCGCTCTTCCGGGTCCGGCAGGTAGTTGTCGAGCAGGGTCAGGTAGAACTGCACGTGCAGCGCTTCTTCATACAGCTGGCGCGACAGGTACATGCGCGCTTCCGGCGCATTGAGGTGCTGGTACAGGTTCAGCACCAGGTTGTTGGACACGATCGAATCGCCGGTGGCGAAGAACGCGACCAGGCGGTGGATCAGGTGGCGCTCACCCGGCGACATCTTGCTGTGCAGGTCGGTGATGTCGATCTGGAAGTTGATCTCTTCCACCGTCCAGGTGTTCTTGATCGCGTTCCGGTACATGTCATAGAACTGCGGGTAGCGCATCGGGCGCAGGGTCAGTTCAAAACCGGGATCGAGCAGCATCTGCTTGGGCTTGTCGGCCATGGGTGTTTCCTTGAATTCCTGGGTGAGCCGCCGGGCATGGCCCGGCGCTACCGTGGGTGATGATCATTGGCCGGGGTTGCCGGCCAGCGGCCGGCACTACCGCGCGGCGGTGCCGCTCTTACTGGCAGGCCTCGCAGGCTTCCGGGTTTTCCAGCGAGCAGGCGATGGCTTCGTCCGGGCTGAACACCTTGGCCGGGGCCGCGCTGCTCACCGTGGTCTTGGCGATCTTGGTGGCCGGGCGCGAACGCAGGTAGTAGGTGGTCTTGATGCCCTGCTTCCAGGCGTACATGTACATGGAGGACATCGCGCCGATGTTCGGGCTTTCCATGAACAGGTTGAGCGAGGCCGACTGGTCGATGAAGGCGCCACGCTCGGCGGCCATGTCGATCAGCGAACGCATCGGCAGTTCCCACGCAGTGCGGTAGACCTCGCGCAGCGTTTCCGGAATCTGCGCCACGCCGGCGATGGAGCCTTCGGCCAGCTTGATGGCATCGCGCATGTCGGCGGTCCACAGGCCCAGCTTCTTCAGCTCGTTCACCAGGTAGCGGTTGACCTGCAGGAAGTCACCGGACAGGGTTTCGCGCTTGAACAGGTTGGACACCTGCGGCTCGACGCACTCGTAGCAGCCGGCGATCGAGGCAATGGTCGCGGTCGGTGCGATCGCGATCATCAGCGAGTTGCGCAGGCCGTGTTCCTTGATGCGCTCACGCAGGGCATCCCAGCGCGCGGTGTCTTCCGGCACCACGTTCCAGGCGTCGAACTGCAGTTCGCCGCTGGCGGCACGGGTGTCGTTGAACGACGGGTGCTTGCCACGTTCCTGGGCCAGCTCGCAGGAGGTTTCCAGCGCGTGGAAGTAGATCGCTTCGGCGATCTTCTTCGACAGGGCGCGGGCTTCGGCGCTGTCGAACGGCAGGCGCTTGCGGAAGAACACGTCCTGCAGGCCCATGCAGCCCAGGCCGACCGGACGCCAGCGCAGGTTGGCGCGGCGGGCGGTTTCGATCGGGTAGAAGTTCAGGTCGATGACGCGGTCGAGCTGGCGCACGGCCAGGCGCACGGTCTCGGCCAGCTTCTCGAAGTCGAACTCGTTGTGCTCGTCGAAGTGGTTGCCCAGGTTGATCGAACCCAGGTTGCACACGGCGGTCTCATCGTTGGAAGTGACTTCCAGGATTTCGGTGCACAGGTTGGACAGGTGGATCACGTTGCCCGGACGCAGGGTCTGGTTGCTGGCGCGGTTGCACTTGTCCTTGAAGGTCATCCAGCCGTTACCGGTCTCGGCCAGCGTACGCATCATGCGGGCGTACAGCTTGCGCGCGGAGATGGTGCGGTTGGCCTTGCCCTGCGCTTCGGCCTGCAGGTAGGCCTGCTCGAAGGCTTCGCCGAACAGGTCGGTGAACTCCGGCACCACGCGCGGATCGAACAGCGACCATTCCTGGTCGGCCTCGACGCGCTTCATGAACAGGTCCGGCACCCAGTTGGCCAGGTTCAGGTTGTGCGCACGGCGGGCTTCGTCACCGGTGTTGTCACGCAGCTCGAGGAAGTCCTCGACGTCGGCGTGCCAGGTTTCCAGGTAGACGCAGGCCGCACCCTTGCGCTTGCCGCCCTGGTTCACCGCGGCCACCGACGAATCCATGGTCTTCAGCCACGGCACGATGCCGTTGGAGTGGCCGTTGGTCGACTTGATCAGCGAACCACGCGAACGCACGCGGGTGTAGCTGACGCCGATGCCGCCGGAGAACTTCGACAGCTGGGCGATGTCGCCGTACTTGGAATAGATCGACTCCAGCGAGTCCTGCGGCGAGTCCAGCAGGAAGCACGAGGACAGCTGCTCGTGGGTGGTGCCGGAGTTGAACAGGGTCGGGCTGGACGGCAGGTAGTCCAGGTTGCCCATGCGCTTGTACAGCGCCAGGGTCTCGGACACGTCCTCGCTCAGCGCGCTGGCGATGCGCAGGAAGAACTGCTGCGGGGTCTCGATCACCTTGCGGGTGTGCGGGTGGCGCAGCAGGTAGCGGTCGTACAGGGTACGCAGGCCGAAGTAATCGAAGTTCAGGTCCAGCGCGCAGTCGATGGCGTCGTTGAGCTTGCGTGCGTTGGTCTGCACGAAGTTCAGCAGGCGGTCGTTGATCAGGCCGACTTCATGGCCACGGCTGACCGACTGCGAGAAGGCGTAGATTTCCTGGCCCGAGACTTCCTTGGCGATGTAGTTGGCCAGCAGGCGCGCGGCCAGGCGGCCGTACTCGGGCTCTTCACCGATCAGCAGGGCGGCGGTGCGGATGGACAGTTCGTCCAGCTCGCGGGTGGTGGCGCCGTTGTACAGGCCGGAAATGGTGCGGGTGGCCACGCGCATCGGATCGACGGCGTGCAGGCCTTCGGAGGAACGCTGCACCGCGCGCACGATCTTGTTCAGATCCACCAGTTCGGTGGTCCCGTTGCGCTTGGTCACACTCATCGCGTTGGCCGTCGGCGGCGACGTCAACAGGAATTCGCTTTCCTTCTCGATGGTGGCGCTGGATTCGGTGCTCACGGCGTGTGTCCTCTTGGCGTGATTGGGGGTGCTCGATGCATCGGGTGACGCAGCCCGGGACATGACAGCCCAGGATGGCAGGACGGCGTCGCAGGAGATGAGACCCTGCGCCTGCCACTGCCGTTGACGATCGCGGACGGGTGCTGCTGCCACCCCCTGGAATTGGGGTTGCTGCGACCGACGGCCACAAGATAGTGGGGGTAATGGGGGCCGTCAACGCCAAATGTAGTGAAATTCGGCAATCCCTTGCGCCGCAAGGATCGTGCCATCAGCGCCTCATCGGGACGCTTCAGACCTGCCGGATCGGGCTGCGCAGTCAAGCCCGAAACGCGTCATCGCGGTGGTACAACGCCGCGCGGAAACGGAACAATGACAGCTTCACATGACAGTGATGAAACTGGCTAGGGACAACCCTGTGGATAGCTGGTGGGCAGCCGGTGGGAAAGCCGGTATGGCCGGTTGGATGACCATCGGGCAGTGACTTCCGGCCGGTGACAGTGCCGTGCGGGCGCGGGATGCTGGGGCCCTGCACTGACCGGAAAGGATTCCACCATGCGCCCGCCCCTGCCCGCCCTGGCCCTGCTGGCCTGCCTGGCCAGCGCCCCGGTGCTGGCCGGCGACGCCCCGAAGCTGCGCTCGGACCAGTGCGGCATGCGCACCGACTACGACGTGCTGGTGGACAGCGGCGGCATCTGGCTGCGGCATGGCCCGCAGGCGCCGCACGAGGTGGTGTTCCACGATGGCGTGCTGAGCCTGGACGACGCGATCGTGCCGGTCAGCGAGGCCGACGCCGCCCGCCTGCGGCAGATGGAGGCCGGGGCGCGGCAGCTGATGCCGGCGGCCACCGCGCTGGCCCATGAAGTGAGTGGGCTGAGCTTCGACGTGCTCGACGGGGTCTATGAGAGCCTCACCGGCACCGCCAACAGCCGCAAGGTCCGGCGCCTGCGCCGGCAGGCCGATGACTGGATCGGCGGCACGCTGGGCAAGGGTTACTGGGAACAGGCAGTGTTCGGGCCGGGCTTCGAGGCCAAGGTGCAGGACATGGCCGAGTCGCTGTCCGCGTCCATCGCCCGCAGCGTGCTGTGGCAGGTGTTCACCGGTCGCAGCGATGCGATGGAGGAACGCGCCGACCGCCTGGACGCGCAGATGGAACAGCAGCTGGAAGGCCGCGCCGAGCGCATCGAGGCCCGCGCGCAGGCGCTGTGCCCGCTGGTGGCCGCCGTGGCCGAGGCCCACGACGCGCTGGAGGTCCGCTACCAAGGGCAGCCGCTGCGGCTGATCCAGCGCAGTGAGGGCGTGCAGGTGGCGGCCAGCGTGCGCGAGCAGCCGCAGGATGATGCGGTGGTGCCAAGCAGATAGCTGCGCTGTGGATGCCGGCCGCTGGCCGGCAGACAGCCCGGATACCCGAACAATCCTGAGCCTGTAGAGACGAGTAGATTACTTCTCGATCAGCCCCAGCGCTTCGCCCAGGCTTTCCACAAAGCCTGCCTGCTCATCTGAATAGTCCACTGCGATGCTTCTGAACTGCGAGCACAACGATGATCGGGACTCCAAGTCCATCATCTGCAGTGTCGAAGCCAGTTGTTCGAGCCGCTGGATTGCAGCATCGGGATCCACTACATCATCCGCCGAAAACTCGAGAAATATGGCGAGGTCAACGAGGGCTCGCGCAACGTGCTTGTCGATTTCCTGGCTCATGAATCACCTCTACCGGAATATTTGAAGCAGCCGAGCATGGGCTCGGCTCTACAACCAGCGGCCCCTTCACGCCCGGTGCGGGGTGCCCAGGTACTCGGCGCTCTGCATTTCAATCAAACGCGAGGCGGTGCGCTCGAACGCGCCCTGCAGGCGCTGGCCGGTGTACAGCTCGATCGGCGAGGTGCTGGCGGTGCAGACCAGGTTGACGTGGCGGTCGTACAGCTCGTCGATCAGGTTGACGAAGCGCCGCGCCGCATCTTCGTTCAGGCGATCGAAGGCGGGAATGCCGCCCAGCAGCACGGTGTTGAACTCGTGCGCGATCTCGATGTAGTCCGACGGACCACGCGGGCCTTCGCAGAGGGCGGCGAAATCGAACCAGGCGATGCTCTTGCCGCGGCCGCGCACCGGGATCTTGCGGCCCTCGATCTCGATGTTGCCGGGCTTGGCCGGCTGCCCGCCGCTCAGTTCGTTCCAGCGCGTGGCCAGCCAGTCATCGCTGTCGGCCGCCAGCGGCGCGCGGTACACCGGCGAACGGGTCAGCGCGCGCATCCGGTAATCCTCGGTGCCTTCGGCGTACAGCTCCACGCAGAAGCGCTGCAGCAGGCCGATGGCCGGCAGGAAGCTCTCGCGCTGCAGGCCGTTGAGGTACAGGTTCTCCACCGCCGTGTTGGAGGTGGTGACCAGGGTCACGCCCTCGGCGAACAGGCGTTCCAGCAACCGCGCCAGCAGCATGGCATCGCCGATGTCGGTGACGAAGAACTCGTCCAGCACCAGCACGCGCAGGTTGCTGCGCCATTCCTGGGCGATCTTCGCCAGCGGATCGCTCTGCCCCTGGTGCTCGCGCAGGCGCTCGTGCACGCTGCGCATGAAACGGTGGAAGTGGGTACGGTACTTCTGCTTGATCGGCAGCCCGTCGTAGAACAGGTCGACCAGGAAGGTCTTGCCGCGGCCGACGCCGCCCCAGAAGTACAGGCCCTTGACCGGCTCGGGCTTCTTCCAGAACGAGGACAGCCGGTCCAGCCAGCCGTCTTCGGCGCTGTCGACCAGGCCCAGGTGGATGCGGTCCAGCTCGGCCAGCGCGGCGTGCTGGGCCGGGTCGTTCTGCCAGTCACCACGGGCGACCCCTTCGGCGTACCGCTGCGACGGGGTCAGCTCGGTTGCGCTCATGCCGCCGCGCCCAACCAGTGCTTGACGCCGTGGGTCAGCGCGCCGCGCAGGTCGATCAGCTTGCGGTGGAAGAAATGGCTGGTCTCGGGCATGCGCACCAGCTCATGCGGGAAGTCCAGCGTGTCCAGCCACTGGTAGACGGCTTGCGGATCAACGATCTCATCCTGCTCGCCCTGGATCACCAGCCAGCGCGCCGGCGGTGCGATGCCACCGAAGTCCCAGCGACCGGCCGGCGGCGCGATCGAGATCAGCGCTTCGGGCTGCAGCTCGGCGGTCGCCTTCAGCGACACGAACGCGCCGAAGCTGAAACCAGCCAACCACAGGCGGTCATCAGGGCGCTGGCTGCGCACCCAGGCGGCGACCGCCTTCAGGTCGTCCTGCTCGCCCACGCCGTGGTCGAACTCGCCAGCCGACGCGCCGACGCTGCGGAAGTTGAAGCGCACCGTGGTAATGCCCAGCTCGCGCAGGGTGTTGGCGGTCATGGTGACCACCTTGTTGTGCAGCGTGCCGCCCTCGGTGGACAGCGGATGGCAGACGATGGCGACGATCGGCTGCACCGGCACGTCGGCCTTGGGCAGGTCGACGACCACTTCCAGCGGGCCGGCCGGGCCGTCCAGTTCGAGGCAGGCGGTTTCGCCGGGGGCGACGGGGAACGAGGGCTTGTGCATGGCAACATGATACCGTCCCTCGCCCCTGCCCTGTGCCCGCCCCATGCTCTACCTGTCCCTGGCCGTGATCTGCAGTGTGCTGGTTTCGGTGTTGTTGAAGGTGGCCGGACGCCGCCAGCTGGATGTCGCGCAGATGGTCACCTGGAACTACCTGGTGGCGGCAACGCTCACCGCCGTGGTGCTGCAGCCGCCGCTGGATGCACTGCGCGCGCCGCATGCGCCGTGGCTCTCGCTGCTGGCGCTGGCGGTGGTGCTGCCGTCGATCTTCCTGGTGCTGGGCCGCGCGGTGGCGGTGGCCGGCATCGTCCGCAGCGATGTGGCGCAGCGCTTGTCGCTGCTGCTGTCATTGGCCGCGGCGTTCCTGTTCTTCGGCCAGACCGCCACGCCGTGGAAGCTGGCCGGTCTCGGCCTGGGCCTGCTGGCGATGGTGGCGATCAGCCTGCGCCCGCGCGGCCCGGCAGTGGCCGCCTCACCCGGCGGCTGGGGCTGGCTGCTGGGGGTGTGGGCCGGATTCGCGGTCGTGGACGTGCTGCTCAAGCAGGTTGCGTTGTCGGGCACGCCGTCGATGGCGGCAGTGCTGGCCAGCTTCAGCGTGGCTTTCGTGCTGATGCTGGCGCTGCAGCTGTGGCGGCATGCCAGTGGCCGCAGCCGGCTGGCCTGGCGCAACCTCGGTGCGGGCGCGCTGCTGGGGCTGCTCAACGGCGGCAACATCCTGTTCTACGTGCATGCGCACCAGGCGATGCCGCAGAGCCCGGCCACCGTGTTCGCCGGCATGAACATCGGCGTGGTGGTGCTGGGTGCGCTGGTGGGCGTGTTCGCCTTCGGCGAGGCCACCACGAAGTGGAACCGCGCCGGGCTGGCGCTGGCGGTGCTGGCGATCGGGTTGATTGCCTGGGGCTGAGCGCGGGCGGCCTTGCCTTCGGTAGAGTCGAGCCATGCTCGACTGTCCTTGGAGAAGCAGTCGAGCATGGCTCGACTCTACAGAAAGCCGCCGGGCGTACCCCGGCGAACCTTATTTGTCGAAGCCCAGCAGCAGCGGGTCGTGGTCGGAGCTGCGCCACGGGCCCTGCACGTTGCGGCCCTGGTAGCCGCTGGCGTCCTGCTCATCGGCGTTGCTGTGCCATTCGGCGGCACCACGCAGGCGCTTGGCCATGCCCGGGTTCAGGAGCGCGTGGTCGAGGCGGCCGGTGTAGCCGTTGTAGACGTAGCTGTAGGGGCGCTCGACCCTGGCGACCTTGAACGCGTCCTGCCAGCCCAGGTCATGCAGGGTGCGGATCGGGTCTTCCATCGCGTAGGCGTTGAAGTCGCCCAGCAGCACCGCGTCCCTGGCACCGGTGCCGGTCGGGTCGGTCTGCAGCCAGGCGTGCAGCTGCTGCGCCGAGGTCACGCGGGTGGCGTTCCAGCACCCCTGGTTGTCGTTGTGGTCGGCATCGGCGCCGGCCGCGTCACGGCAGCCCTTCGACTTGAAGTGGTTGGCCACCACCACGAACGGCGCGCCGTGCTTGCCCTGGAAGGCCTGCGCCAGCGGCACGCGGCTGTGTTCGACGAACGGGCCGCCGGTCAGCGTGGCGGGCTTTCCGACCGGCTGCAGGCGCGTGCCGCGGTAGATGATGCCGACCCGGATCGGGTTGTCGCCGGGGCCGTTGCCGGCATCGACGAAGCGCCAGTCGCCCTGCGCGCCGCGGTCGCGGTTGAGCGCATCGACCAGTTCGGCGATGGCCGACTGCGGTCCATAGCCGTCGTTCTCCAGCTCCATCAGCGCCGCGACATCGGCACCGAGCGCGTTGACCGTGGTCACCAGCTTGGCCACCTGCGCCTTGTGCTCGTCCAGCGTGCGCGCACCGCGCAGGGTCGGGAAGCCGCCGCCCTGGCCGTCACCGTTGAAGAAGTTCTCCAGGTTGAAGGCGGCCACGTGCAGGCTGCCCGGCACCGTCGGCACCGCCGGGCGCTTCAGTTCCGGCAGCTTCAGCACGCCTTCGACCTGCAGGCTGGGTCGACCCTGCGCATCCACCCGCACGATGCCTTCGACGTTGCGCAGCTGCATGCCGGTACGCAGCACCGGGTTGCCGGGCAGGTACGCCACAGCGTCCGGGTCACGGGCGTCGCTGCCATCGTCCAGCAGCAGGCGGCGGCGCTGGTTGTCGGCCATCACCTGCTCGTAGCCGGCGGTACCCGGCGCGGCCACTTCGGTCGGCTGCCAGAGGCGGCCATCGAAGGCCACGGTGAGCTGGCCGAAGCGCTCCAGGCCGTCGGTGCCGGCCAGGGTCAACGGCGCGGCGATGCGCACGCGCTGTCCCTCCAGCGCACGCCAGTCGGCCGGGGCCGCAGTCAGCACCACGGTGGCGCTGCTGCGCACGGCAGGCGTCGCCGGGGCCGGTGCAGCCTGCGGCAGGGCCTGGGCGAAGGCGCTGGCCGGCAGCAGCAGGGTCAGTGCAAGGGCAAGGGAGCGGCGGCGCATCGACGGGCGATTCCAGGGAAGAGGGCGCACAGACTAACCCTGAAATGCGAAACCCCGCTTGC
>NZ_JAOEDV010000090.1:0-17111 GCF_029837545.1 Stenotrophomonas sp. GD04024
CCTACCGCGAACGCCTCGCGCAGCAGCGTGGCGAAGTTGCGGATCAGCGGCGTCACCCCTTCGCGGCGCCATGCCAGCTGCACTTCCGAATGCGCACCGGCATCGGCCAGCGCCACGAAGCGCGCGCCTTCCACGCGGATGTGATCGCACGACGACGGCAGGATCGCCGCGCCCAGCCCGGCCGCGGCCAGGCTGATCAGGGTTGAGGCTTCACCCGCCTCCTGCACGATGCGCGGCGTGAAGCCCGCCGCCGCGCAGAGCGCAATCATGTGGTCGTGGATACCTGCACCGGCGCTGCGCCGGAACGCCACGAACGGCTCCTGTGCGAAGTCGCGCAGCGACAGCGTGCCCTGCTTCGAGAGCCGGTGCAGGGCCGGGTGGTCGGCATGCACGATCAACGCCAGCGGATCGACGAACAGGCTGTGCGCCACCAGTTCCGGTGGCAACGTGCGCTTGCGGATGATGCCCACGTCCAGGCTGCCATCGAGCAGCGCATCGATCTGCTGCAGGGTGTTCATCTCGCTCAGCTGCAACCGCACCTGCGGATACTGCTGGCGGTAATGCAGGATCGAACGCGGAATCTGCGGCGACAGCGGCGTGGCCCGGGTCAGCCCGATATGCAGCTCGCCCTGCTCGCCGCGCTGCGCGCGCTGCACCTCGTCCACCGCCGCTTCCACCTGCTGCACGATCGCGCGTGCCCGTTCCTGCAGCAACTGCCCGGCGGGCGTCAGCTGCACGCGGCGATGGCTGCGCACGAACAGGCGCGCTCCGATCAGTTCCTCCAGCTGGCGGATCTGCTGGCTGAGCGGCGGCTGCGACATACCCAACCGCTCCGCCGCCTGGCCGAAGTGCAGCGTATCGGCAACGGCGAGGAAGTAGCGCAGGTGGCGCAGTTCGATGGACATGGGCCCAGTGTATTCATCGTCAGCCGGAAATGAATCAGAGATGGGATCCGATCCCGTGCCGACCAACGGTCGGCACCCACCAACAGCAGCGACCAACTGTCAGAGGCGGGGCGGAGTGGGTGGGCAGGACCGTTGGCGCCATGGATGGCGCCATCGAGCCCCCATGGATGGGTTTACGGCGTGTCCTGCCCACCCACTCCGCCCCGCCATCCCACGGAATGCCCGCTGTTGCTGTTGAGGTTGCCGGCCAGCGGCCGGCACTACCCAAATACCCCTACCGCTCGGAATGCCCGCTCTGGTCGTAATCGCGCGGACTGAACAACTCCGGCTGGATCAGCTCGATGAACGCCCGCGCCTGCGCCGACAACGCCTTGCCCCGCCGCACGATCACCCCGTAGCTGCGCTCCGGGAACCAGCGCTTCATCGACCGCGCCGCCAGCCGCTCGTGGTCGGCTTCGTTCAGGCACAGCGCCGGCACGATCGAAATGCCCATTCCCATCGCCACGTACTGCTTGATCACCTCCCAGCCACCCACCTCCAGCGCCACGGTGTAGGCGATGCGGTGGCGCTGGAACACCTGGTCGACCAGGCGGTAGGTGATCTGCCGCTTCGGCGGCAGCACCAGCGGATGGCGCGCGATGTCGGCCAGCTCCAGCTCGCCGCCACTGGCCAGCGGATGGTCGTGCGGCGCGATCAGCACCTGTTCGAAGCGGTAAGCCGGGGCATAGCTGAGGTCGGCCGGCACATCGGTCATCGAACCGATCGCCAGGTCGGCGGCATCCACGCGCAGCAGGTCGGTGCCATCGGCACTGATCGCGTTGTGCAGGGTCAGGCGCACGTCCGGATGATGCATCCGGAAGCGCTCGACGATCTTCGGCAGCAGGTACAGGATGGTCGAACTGTTGGCAGCAATGTTCAGCTCGCCCGCATCCAGCCCGCGCACCTTGTCGCGGAAGCGCGCCTCCAGCCCGTCCAGGTTCTCCACCAGCGGCTGCGCCATTTCATACAGCAGCTGGCCCTCGCGGCTGGGCACCAGGCGCCGCCCGCTGCGCTCGAACAGCGGCACCCCCAGCTCCCGTTCCAAGGCCTGCAGCTGCAGGCTGATCGCCGGCTGGCTGACGAAAAGTGCCTCAGCCGCTCGTGAGACCGAACCCAGCCGCACCGTCTGGCAGAACGCGCGCAGCGGTTTCAACCGGTCAGATTTGTAGGAAAAACGCGGACTTGGCGAGGGGCGTGTGGTCATCGCGTCATAAGTATTAGCACAGTTTATGTAGAACATTGCAAAAACTGTTTTGCCAAATACTCGGCCCCGGCGGCACCGTGGAGACGTTCCCCCACTGCTGGAGTCGCCTCATGTCCGCCGTCGCTTCCGCTGTTCCCACCCCCGCTGCCAAGGCCACCCCCGGCATCGCCCTGGCGACCCGCGTGGCCGGCCAGGACACCGTGCTGCCGGCGCCGCTGCTGGCCCTGCTGGTGTCGCTGCACCGCGCGGTGGAACCGGGCCGACAGGCACGACTGCAGGCGCGCCGCGAACGCCAGGCGTTCTTCGACCAGGGCGGCCTGCCGGATTTCCGCGAAGACACCGCCGCGATCCGCAGCGGCGACTGGACCGTTGCCCCGCTGCCGGCCTCGCTGCAGGACCGCCGCGTCGAGATCACCGGCCCGACCGATCCGAAGATGGTCATCAACGCGCTGAACTCCGGCGCCAAGGTGTTCATGGCCGACTTCGAGGATTCGACCTCGCCGACCTGGCGCAACCTGCTGGCCGGGCAGCAGTCGCTGGCCGCCGCCGTGCGTGGTGACCTGGAATACACCGCTCCCAATGGAAAGCACTACCGCCTGCGCCCGTACGACGAGCAGGCGGTGCTGATCGTTCGCCCGCGTGGCTGGCACCTGGACGAGAAGCACGTGCGCATCGATGGCCAGTTCATCGCCGGCGGCCTGTTCGATGCGGCGGTGTTCGCGTTCCACAATGCGCGCGCGCTGCAGGCCAAGGACCGCGGCCCGTACTTCTACCTGCCCAAGCTCCAGAGCATGGAAGAGGCCGCGCTGTGGGAGACCGCGCTGTCGCACATCGAGGGCATGCTCGGCCTGCCGCACGGCCAGATCAAGGTGACCGTGCTGATCGAAACGCTGCCGGCGGTGTTCGAGATGGACGAGATCCTGCACGCGCTGCGCGACCGTATCGTCGGCCTGAACTGCGGGCGCTGGGACTACATCTTCTCCTACCTGAAGACCTTCCGCCGCCACGCCGACCGCGTGCTGCCCGAGCGCGGCCAGGTGACCATGACCCAGCCGTTCCTGAAGGCGTATTCGGAACTGCTGATCCAGACCTGCCACCGCCGCGGTGCGCATGCGATGGGCGGCATGGCCGCGCAGATCCCGATCAACAACGATGCGGCCGCCAACGAACAGGCGATGGCCCGCGTGCGCGCCGACAAGCTGCGCGAAGTGACCGCCGGCCACGACGGTACCTGGGTCGCGCATCCGGCGCTGATTGCGGTGGCGATGGCGATCTTCGACGAGCACATGCCTACCCCGAACCAGCACAGCGTGCTGCGCCAGGATGTGCGTGTCGGCCGCGACGAACTGATCGCCCGGCCGCCTGGCACCATCACCCGCGCCGGCTTCGAAGGCAACGTGGAAGTCTGCGTGCGTTACCTGGCCGCATGGCTGGATGGCAACGGCTGCGTGCCGATCCATCACCTGATGGAGGACGCGGCCACCGCCGAGATCAGCCGCAGCCAGCTGTGGCAGTGGCTGCACACGCCGGGCCAGCAACTGGACGACGGCACCGCGATCGACCTGGCCCTGCTCGATGCCACGCTGGCGCAGCTGCCGGCGCGGCTGGGCGATACCGCCGCGCTGCCCGGTGGCGCACGCATCGGCGAGGCCATCGCCCTGCTGGGCGAACTGAGCCGCAGCGACGAACTGACCGATTTCCTGACCCTGCCGGCCTACGCACGCATCGACTGATCGAGCGCCCGCGTTCCACCGCCGCTTCCCTCCCCGCTGCACGCACCAACCGAACTGGAGAAAGACATGAGCAAGCTGCCCACTGCCGAACAGATCCAGCACGACTGGGATACCAACCCGCGCTGGGAAGGCATCCAGCGCAACTACAGCGCCGCCGACGTGGTGCGCCTGCGCGGCACCGTGCACATCGAGCATTCGCTGGCCCGCCTGGGCGCGGAAAAGCTGTGGGCATCGCTGCATGAGCGCGAGTTCGTCAACGCGCTGGGTGCGCTGACCGGCAACCAGGCCATGCAGCAGGTCAAGGCCGGCCTGAAGGCGATCTACCTGTCCGGCTGGCAGGTGGCGGCCGACGCCAACCTGGCGGGGCAGATGTACCCGGACCAGTCGCTGTACCCGGCCGATTCGGTGCCGGCGGTGGTCAAGCGCATCAACAACACCCTGCTGCGCGCCGACCAGCTGCACCATGCCGAAGGCAAGGACGACATCGATTTCCTGCAGCCGATCGTGGCCGACGCCGAAGCCGGTTTCGGCGGCGTGCTCAACGCCTTCGAACTGATGAAGGCGATGATCGAGGCCGGTGCTGCAGGCGTGCACTTCGAAGACCAGCTGGCCTCGGTGAAGAAGTGCGGTCACATGGGCGGCAAGGTGCTGGTGCCGACCCGCGAGGCGATTGAAAAGCTCAACGCCGCGCGCCTGGCCGCCGACGTGCTGGGCGTGCCGACCCTGCTGGTGGCGCGCACCGATGCCGAAGCTGCCGATCTGCTGACCAGCGACATCGACGGCAACGACAAACCGTTCGCCACCGGCGAGCGCACCGTGGAAGGCTTCTACAAGACCCGCAATGGCCTGGACCAGGCGATCAGCCGCGGCCTGGCCTACGCACCCTACGCCGACCTGGTGTGGTGCGAGACCGGCAAGCCGGACCTGGAGTTCGCGCGCAAGTTCGCCGAGGCGATCCATGCGAAGTTCCCGGGCAAGCTGCTGGCCTACAACTGCTCGCCCAGCTTCAACTGGAAGAAGAACCTGGACGACGCGACCATTGCGAAGTTCCAGCGTGAACTGGGCAGCTACGGCTACAAGTTCCAGTTCATCACCCTGGCCGGTTTCCACGCGCTGAACTACGGCATGTTCAACCTGGCCCACGGCTATGCGCGTCGCCAGATGAGCGCCTTCGTCGAGCTGCAGGAAGCCGAGTTCGAAGCGGCCGAGCGTGGCTTCACCGCGGTCAAGCACCAGCGCGAGGTCGGCACCGGCTACTTCGACGCGGTGACCCAGGCGATCCAGCAGGGCCAGTCGTCGACCACCGCGCTGACCGGCTCGACCGAGGAAGAGCAGTTCCACGGCGGCCGCAGCGAGCGCGCGGCGTAATCGGTAGTGCCGGCCGCTGGCCGGCAACCACGTACCACAGGGAAGCCGGCCAGCGGCCGGCGCTACTGAAGCTTCGAAATCCGATCAGGGTGGCCAGGGAAGGGCCAGACAACGCCGGCCGGTCGGGGGACCTGCCGGCGTTGTTGTATCGGTGGAACAGCGGTGAACGCGGACAGCGTCAATCCGGCGCACCCCCTGCGCGGCAACTTGGCCGAAACCCTGTGAAGACGGCCATCGGATTGATCCGGCAGGACTTTTGGGCAGGTGACGGTGGCCAGAACGGGCCACCGCGCATCTTCACATCGGAGCAGCGCGCCGGAAGGTTCAAAATGAGATAGGGCGCACACTTTAAAGCGATGCTATGCTCCGCGGCTCACCAGGGGACGCTGGCGGCGGGTGCAGGGAATGACCGGCAGGGGTGCGGCCGAGAACAGTGATGTGACGTCAGGTATCGCCCGCGTGGCGATGGCCGAGATCGTGCACGCGCTGCTGTCCGATGCCGAGGTGACATTGTTCGCCAGATTCGCCCGCCCATGCAAGCTTCATGCCGGACAGTGGCTGTTCCAGCGGGGCCACCGTGGCGAACGCATGTATGTGATCCTCGAAGGCCAGATCGAACTGGACTTCGGCGAAGACCTGGTGATCAAGACCCTCGGCCAGCATGAGTTCTTCGGCGAACTGGGCCTGCTGGTGGGCGACCACCTGCGCAGTGCCAGCGCCCGCGCCCTGGCCGACTGTGAAGTGCTGGAACTGGGCCCGGCCGATTTCCATCGCCTGGTCGAATCCGATCCCGGCCTGGTCGCCTACTTCCTGCGCCGCACGATCATGCGCGTGCTGACCAACGAACAGGCCCTGATCAGCCAGCTGCGCCGGCGCAACCATGATCTGGAAACCGCGCTGGACAACCTGTACATCACCACCCATCAGTTGACCCATACGCGCGAGCTGGTGCGTACCGATGAACTGACCGGGCTGCACAACCGCCGCGGCCTGACCCTGTACCTGCAGGAATGCCGCACCGAGCAGGAAGGGCTGCCGCAGGCCTTGCTGCTGATCGACTGCGACCGCTTCAAGCAGATCAATGACCGCCATGGCCACCAGGCCGGCGACCGCGTGCTGCAGAGCATGGGCAACATCCTGCGCTCGATGGCCGGCGAGCAGGACCTGGCCTGCCGGCTCGGCGGCGACGAGTTCTGCCTGATCCTGCGCCGTGGCAACCACGAAATCGTCCAGCACGCGGCCGAGTTCATTCTGAGTGCGGTGCATGGCCTGCTGGAACGCAGCCATGGCACGCCGTACGTGAGCCTGGTCAGCATCGGCGCCAGCCTGCTGCCGCCGGATGCCGGCTGGAGCGAATGGTATGCCAGCGCGGATCGCGCGCTGTACCAGGCCAAGCGCGATGGCGGCAACTGCCTGCGCTGGGTGGATGATCTGGACGGCCCATAGGGAGAGGCAGGCAATGAATGGCGACAACGGAACGTCAGCCCCGCATAGCCCCCAGCTACGCGCCCTGTTGTTCACCGATCTGTGTGATTCGCTGCAGCTGGTCGAGCGGATCGGCGATGTGGCGGCCGCGAGCCTGTTCCAGGAACACGATCGGTTGGTGCTCGTGCTGCAGCACCGCTGGAACGGCCAGCTGATCGATCGCTCCGACGGATTGTTCATGCTGTTCGAGCGCGCCATCGATGCGCTGGGCTTCGCTCTGGACTACCAGCGCGAACTGCATGGGCTGGGCCAGCAGCGCTCGATTGAACTGCGTGCGCGTGCCGGCCTGCACGTGGGCGACGTGCTGACCTGGGACAACAGCCCCGAAGCGGTCCGCGCCGGCGCCAAGTCGATGGAAGTGGAAGGCCTGGCCAAGCCGATGGCGGCGCGCCTGATGATGCTGGCACGCCCGGGCCAGATCCTGTTGTCGGCCGTGGCCGAATCGCTGACCCACCGCGCCACCGAAGCACTCGGCGAGCGTGGCACGCGCCTGCTGTGGAAGTCGCACGGACGCTGGCGCTTCAAGGGTGTGCCGGTGGTGCAGGAAGTGATCGAAGTGGGCGAGATCGGGTCGGCGCCACTGCGCATGCCGCGCTCCAATGCCAAGGCACGCCGCGATCTTCCACTGTGGCGGCAGCCGGTGGTGCTGGCCGCCGAAGGCCTGGTGCTGGCAGTGCTGGTGCTGGGCGGCTGGCTGCTGCTGCGGCCGGAACCGGCGATCGCCTTCGCCGAGCGCGACTGGGTGGTGCTGGCCGATGTCGACAACCTGACCGGTGATCCGATCTTCGACGAGTCGATGCGGCACGCGATCCGGATCGCGCTGGAGCAGTCGCGGTACGTGAACGTGCTGTCCGAGGGCAAGATCCGCGAAAGCCTGGAGATGGCCCGGCTTTCGGGCGATACCCGGCTGAGCCGGGATACCGCAGTCGACGTGGCGGTGCGCGAAGGCGCGCGGGCCGTGCTGTTGCCGACCGTGCGGCAGAAGATCGGCGGCTACGAGCTGGCCATCGACGTCGCCGCACCGGGTAGCGGCCAGGTGATACAGACGTTCACCGCCACCGCGGATCGATCCGATCAGATGGTGTTCGCAGTGGACGACGTGGTCGGGCGCCTGCGCCGTGGCCTGGGCGAGTCGGTGGCGAGCCTGGAGCAGTCGTTGCCACTGCCGCGGGCTTCGACCCAGGACCTGCGCGCCCTGCGTGCGTTCGCGCTGGCCGAGAACGCACTGGGCCAGCGTCGCTTCGAGGAAGCACGCAACCTCTACCAGGCGGCGATCGATATCGATCCTGGCTTTGCCCTGGCCTACATGGGCGTGGCCAAGCTGCTGGCCCGCACCGCGCAGGTCCAGCAGGCGCGTGACGCGCTGGAGCACGCGCTGGCCCAGCAGCAGCGCCTGCCCGCGCGCGAGCGGCTGTACCTGAAGGGCTGGCAGGCCGAACTGGAACCCGGTGGCTGGCCGCTGGAGCAGTGGCGCGCACTGGCCAAGATCTACCCGGATTCATTTGCGGGACTGTCCAATACCTCCTGGGCGCTGCTGCAGGACAATCGCTTCACCGAGGCCGAGCCTTATGCGCGCGCGGCGACGGTGCCTCAGGACCCGTTGCGGCTGTATCCGATGATCCATCTGGCGCGGGCACAGTTGGGCGTTGGCCAGCCGCAGCAGGCAATGCGCACCTTGCATCAGGCACAGATGCTGCGCGGCAATGATGAGGCCGACGACCTGGAGGTGGACGTACTGGTTGCACAGGGCCTGGACGCACAGGCGCAGCAGGTGTTGATGCGGTTGCCGCGGGGGGATGACCTGCAGCAGCGCATGCGGCTGCGGGCGCACCTGCTGGTATCTGCGGAGCAGCGTGATTGCAGCAGCCTGCATGCCGCGGTTGCTGCGGATGGTCCAGCACCGGAGCTGATCGACTACCAGATCCATCAACGCCTGCAGCACGCTACGGTGACCACGCTGTGCACGCCCGGCGATGTGGAGGAGCTTGAATCCATCGCCGCCGTGCTGCGGCCGCTGCTGCGCAGGAACGACGATTCCGCCGTGGGCAGCCGCAGCCTGCAGCTGCTGGCCCTGACCTATCTGGCCCAGCGCCAGGGCCAGCATGCGCTGGCCGCAGAGTGGCTGCGCGACCATGGCGAACTGCTGGAGCGGCAGCGCAGCCCCGTGGTGGGCAAGTGGCGCCGCGTGGTGCTGGCGATGGCCGAGCTGGCACAACAACGACCGCAGGCGGCGCGCCATCTGCTCGAGCCCAGCTTTGATGGCAGCGAGCCGGTGCAGGCCCATGTCGTGCTGCTGCAGGCACTGCGTGCCGAGCAGGATGCTGCCGGCGTGCGCCGCGAACAGGCCTGGCTGGCCCGGCACCACGGCCAGGCCATTGCCGAGGTGGCGTCCATGCAGGTCTGGCAGCCCCTGAACGTGCACGACATCGCCACGGAGGCGACGTCGGTGCGGCTGCCGCGCTGATGCAGGCTCAGGCGTTGACGCGCTCGTCGATGCGGTCGGCTTCGAAACAGAATACCACCGTCATCGAAGCGGTCGAGGTGCTCAGGTACGCGTGCAGCGAATCGCGTGTGCGGCACAGCTCCTCGACCGACGCCAGGGTGCCGATCTTCATGCAGTCGTTTTCGCCGACAGCGCCGTCCAGGCCGATCGAGGCCAGCGCCTTGGCCGGCGAAGCGGTGAAGCGGCTGCGGAAGTCGTCGTTGCCGATCAGGTGGTCCAGCAGGGTGCTGGCGTCTTCGGCGGAAAGGCGGGGATGGGTGCTCATGGGGATCGTCCGTAGGTGGAGTTTCTCGTATCGGCCGCGACAGCCTGCCATTGAGGGCCATGGCGCGTTCATCGCTAAAGTTGGCCGCGCTGCGGTCGCTGCTGCTATGCCGGTTGTGCGGCAGAAGGAAGGAAACCCATGCGCCTGCGCCGCTGCGCCAGCCTGATGTTCGAACCCCGCGAGTCGGTCACCCTGGACCTGCGCGCGATGCTGACCGGCCACGCCGAGATGGACAGCCAGATCAGCTGGGTGGCCCTGGCCGCCCATCTGGACCAGCCACTGCCGGTGGATGCCGAGGAGCGCCAGCTGCTGGGCGAACTCAGCGCGCACCGCTGGAGCGAGCCACCGGCCGATGCCTCCCCGGCGATGCTGGCGCGCCTGGTTGAACAGGGCCTGCTGCTGACCGACCCGCCCAGCGAGGTGGGGCACCAGATGCGTGATGAGGCGCTGCGGCGCAGCCAGTGGTGGCCGCTGGCCGCTCTGGCCCATCGCCACGCGCGTTGGCAGGCCGTGGACAGCGTGGAGGACATGCGCAGGCAGGGGCTGGACACCGCCGCCGGCCTGCGCCAGCGGCTGGGGCCGCCGCCGCCGGTGGTGCAGCCCATGCAGGGCGATTACCAGCCGCTGCCGCGCAGCGACGAAGCCGCGTTCGACGCACTGCTGGCGCGGCGCACCACCTGCCGCAACTTCGACCCGCAGCGCGCGTTGCCGCTGCCGCTGCTGGCCCAGGTGCTGCAGCGCACGCTGATGGCGCACGCGGTGCAGAAGGTTGAGCGCGATACCGAGTTCCTGAAGAAGAACGTACCCTCCGGCGGTGGCCTGCATCCCACCGAGGGCTTCCTGCTGGTGCAGAACGTGGAGGGGCTGGCACCGGGCCTGTACCACTACCATCCCGTGCAGCACGCCGTGCTGCCCCTGCCTTCACCGCCGCCGCCGTCGCTGCCTGCGCTGGCGCGGCGGATGCTGTCCGGGCAGGAGTGGTTTGCCGATGCGCCGGCGCTGCTGGTGCTGGCGCCGCGTTATGACCGCTGCTTCTGGAAGTACCGCAACCATGCCAAGGCGCACCGTGCGGTGACGCTGGATGTTGGCCATATCTCGCAGCTGCTGTACCTGTGCGCGACCGAGCGCGGGCTGGCCGCATTCGTGACCGCGGCCATCAACGATGCCGATGTCGATCGCGCGTTCGGCTTCGATGGCATCGGCCAGAGCGCGATGGCCATCTGTGGCCTGGGCTGGCGCAGCGCCACGCTGGACACGGCGGAATTCGATCCCGCCGGACGCGTGTTGGCGGGCGACGACCGCTGAGCGGTCGCCGCCCCGGCGATCACGCCGCTTCGAAGTCCACCAGCACCGCGCCGTCGCCGACCTGGTCGCCGGCCTTGGCGCGGTAGCCCTTCACCGTGCCATCGGCCGGGGCCTGCAGGGTGTGTTCCATCTTCATCGCTTCCAGCACCACCAGCGGCGTTCCGCGCTTGACCTCGGTGCCGGCAGCGACCAGCGTGGCCACGATCCTGCCCGGCATCGGTGCCAGCAGGCTGCCGGCATCGGCCGCGGCGTGGTCCGATTCGCCCACCGGATCGTGCAGGGTAAAGCGGTGCTGGCCATCGGCACCGAACAGATACAGCTGGTCGCCTTCGCGCAGCGCCTGCAACGACCAGCGTCGGCCCTCCAGCTGCACGGTCATGCCCCGCGCATCGGCGGTGCCGGTCACCTGCACCGGCGCCGCGTCATCGCACTGCACGCGCCAGCCATCGGCCTGCGCCCACACCTTCAGGGTGTGCCGGCGCTCGCCCTGCTGCAGCGGCAGTACGCGTGGCGCCGAAGCACCCAGGCGCCAGCCGTCCTGCGCCTGCCACGGCGAATGCGGGTCGCGCGCATCGCAGCTGGCGCCTGCGGTGCAGGTCACGGCGGCCACCGCCGCCAGCATCCACAGCGCATCGCCGGTATCGCCCACGTGACCCAGCGCCGCCTGTTCGCGTTCGATCAGCGCGGTATCCAGCCTGGCGTTCGCGAACGAATCGGTGTTCACCAGCCGGCGCAGGAAGCCGGCATTGGTGGTCACGCCCACCACCTGGCAGTCGGCCAGGGCCTGGCTCATGCGGCGCAGCGCGGCATCGCGGTCCACGTCCCAGACGATCAGCTTGGCGATCATCGGGTCGTAGAACGGGGTGATGCTGTCGCCTTCCTCCACGCCGGTATCCACACGCACGTGCGCCGAAGGCGTCGGCAGGCGCAGGTGGCGCAGGGTGCCGGTGGAGGGCAGGAAGCCGCGGTCCGCATCTTCGGCATACAGGCGCGCTTCGATGGCATGGCCGTGGATCGCCAGCTGGTCCTGGCGCAGCGGCAGCGGCTGGCCAGCGGCCACGCGCAGCTGCCATTCCACCAGGTCGGTGCCGGTGATGTACTCGGTCACCGGGTGTTCCACCTGCAGGCGGGTGTTCATTTCCATGAAGTAGAAGTCGCCGTCCGGGCCGGCAATGAACTCCACGGTGCCGGCACCGACGTAGCCCACCGCACGCGCGGCATCCACCGCCGCCTGGCCCATCGCCGCGCGGCGTTCGGCGCTCATGCCCGGCGCCGGGGCTTCTTCCAGCACCTTCTGGTGGCGGCGCTGCACCGAGCAGTCGCGCTCGAACAGGTACACCGCCTCACCGTGGCTGTCGCCGAACACCTGGATCTCGATATGGCGCGGGCGCTCGACGTACTTCTCGACCAGCACGTGATCGTTGCCGAACGCCGAGGCCGCCTCGCGCTGGCAGCTGGCCAGCGCATCGACGAAGTCCTCGCTGCGTTCGACCTTGCGCATGCCCTTGCCGCCACCGCCGGCGCTGGCCTTGATCAGCACCGGGTAGCCGATGGCATCGGCCTGCGCGCGCAGGAACGCCGGTTCCTGCTGGTCGCCGTGGTAGCCCGGAGTGAGTGGCACGCCGGCCTTGGCCATCAGCGCCTTGGCCGCGCTCTTGTCACCCATCGCGCGGATCGCGCTGGCCGGCGGGCCGATGAAGGTGATGCCGGCGGCGGCGCAGGCATCGGCGAAGTCGGCGTTCTCGGACAGGAAGCCGTAGCCGGGGTGGATCGCCTGTGCGCCAGTGAGGCGTGCGGCGTCGAGAAGGGCATCGCTGAGCAGGTAGCTTTCGCGCGCGGCGGCCGGGCCGATGTGGATGGCTTCGTCGGCCAGGCGCACGTGGCGCGCGTTGCGGTCGGCATCGGAATACACCGCCACGGTGGCGATGCCGAGGCGGCGGCAGGTGGCGATGACGCGGCAGGCGATCTCGCCACGGTTGGCGATCAGGACTTTGGTGAACATGGCAACAGACTCTGTCATGGCACGGGTTACATGCGGAACACGCCGAAGCGCGTCTGCTGCGGGGCGGCGTTGAGGCTGGCCGACAGCGCCAGAGCGAGCACCCGGCGGGTGTCGGCCGGATCGATCACGCCGTCATCCCACAGCCGCGCGCTGGCGTAATAGGGGTGGCCCTGCTGTTCGAACTGCTCGCGAATCGGTGCCTTGAAGGCGTCTTCTTCCGCCGCCGGCCACTGCCCGCCCTTGGCTTCGATGCCATCGCGCTTGACCGTTGCCAGCACGCTGGCGGCCTGTTCGCCACCCATCACGCCAATGCGCGCGTTCGGCCACATCCACAGGAAGTTGGGCGAGTAAGCGCGGCCGCACATGCCGTAGTTGCCGGCGCCGAACGAACCACCGATGACCACGGTGAACTTGGGCACCTTGGCGCAGGCCACCGCCATCACCAGCTTGGCGCCGTCTTTTGCGATGCCGCCCTGTTCGTACTTGCGGCCGACCATGAAGCCGGTGATGTTCTGCAGGAATACCAGCGGGATGTTGCGCTGGGTGCACAGTTCGATGAAGTGCGCGCCCTTCAGCGCTGACTCCGAGAACAGGATGCCGTTGTTGGCGATGATGCCTATGGGGTAGCCGTTCAGATGTGCGAAGCCGGTCACCAGCGTGGCGCCGTAGCGCGGCTTGAACTCGTCGAAGCGCGAGCCGTCGACCAGGCGCGCGATCACTTCGCGCACGTCGTAGGGCTTGCGCGTGTCGGCGGGAATGACGCCGTACAGCTCGTGCGCCGGCAGCAGCGGTTCTTCCGGGGGCTGCACCGCCATCGCCGGTTCCGGCTTGCGCCAGTTCAACTGCGCGATGATCGCGCGCACCCGGGCCAGCGCCTGCAGATCGTTGTCGGCCATGTGGTCGGCCACGCCGGAAATGCGCGTGTGCACATCGGCACCGCCCAGTTCCTCGGCCGTCACCACTTCGCCAGTGGCCGCCTTCACCAGCGGCGGGCCGCCCAGGAAGATCGTGCCCTGTTCGCGCACGATAACCGTCTCGTCGCTCATCGCCGGCACATAGGCACCACCGGCGGTGCAGCTGCCCATCACGCAGGCGATCTGCGGGATGCCCTGCGCCGACAGATTGGCCTGGTTGTAGAAGATGCGGCCGAAATGGTCGCGGTCGGGGAACACCTCGTCCTGCAGCGGCAGGAAGGCGCCACCGGAATCGACCAGGTAGATGCACGGCAGGTGGTTCTGCTCGGCGATCTCCTGCGCGCGCAGGTGCTTCTTCACCGTCACCGGGTAGTAGGTGCCACCCTTCACCGTGGCGTCGTTGGCCACGATCACGCATTCCACGCCACTGACCCGGCCGATGCCGGCCACCACGCCCGCGGCGGGCACGGCATCGTCATACATGCCGTGCGCGGCCAGCGGCGCGATTTCCAGGAAGGCACTGCCCGGGTCGAGCAGCGCATCGATGCGGTCGCGCACCAGCAGCTTGCCGCGGGCAGTGTGCTTGGCACGCGCGGCCTCGTTGCCGCCCAGCGCGGTGCGCGCCAGCGTGGCATGCAGGTCATCGACCACGGCCTGCATGGCCGTGCGGTTGGCTTCAAACGTTTCGCTGCCCGGTTGCAGCTGGCTGTTGAGGACGGTCATCGCGGTGGCCTTACAGGGTGCGCTGGAACAGTTCGCGGCCGATCAGCATGCGGCGGATCTCCGAGGTGCCGGCGCCGATTTCATACAGCTTGGCGTCGCGCCACAAGCGGCCGGTCGGGTACTCGTTGATGTAGCCGTTGCCGCCCAGGATCTGGATCGCCTGGCCGGTCAGCCAGGTAGCCTTCTCGGCGGCGTACAGGATCGCACCGGCCGCGTCCTGGCGGGTGGTACGGCCCTGGTCGCAGGCGCGCGCCACGGCATAGACATAGGCGCGGCAGGCGCCCAGGCCCACGTACATGTCGGCGATCTTGGCCTGGATCAGCTGGAAGCTGCCGATCGGCTCGCCGAACTGGTGGCGCTCGTGCACGTACGGCATCACCACGTCCATGGCCGCGGCCATCAGGCCCAGCGGGCCACCGGAAAGAACCACGCGCTCGTAGTCCAGGCCGGACATCAGCACGCGCACGCCGCCACCGACCTGGCCCAGCACGTTCTCTTCGGGAATCTCGCAGTCCTGGAACACCAGCTCGCAGGTGGGCGAGGAGCGCATGCCCAGCTTGTCCAGCTTCTGCGCGGTGGAGAAGCCCTTCATGCCCTTCTCGACCAGGAACGCGGTGATGCCCTTGGCACCGGCCTCGATGTCGGTCTTGGCATAGACCACCAGCACGTCGGCGTCCGGGCCGTTGGTGATCCACATCTTGTTGCCGTTGAGCACGTAGCGGTCGCCACGCTTGTCGGCGCGCAGCTTCATCGACACCACGTCCGAACCGGCACCCGGCTCGCTCATCGCCAGCGCGCCGACCAGGCTGCCGTTGCACAGGCCGGGCAGGAAGCGCTGCTTCTGTTCTTCGCTGCCGTTCTTGCGCAGCTGGTTCACGCACAGGTTGGAGTGCGCGCCGTAGGACAGGCCGATGCCGCCAGAGGCGCGCGAGATTTCTTCCATCGCCACCACGTGGGCCAGGTAGCCCATGCCGGTGCCGCCGTATTCTTCTTCCACGGTCAGGCCCAGCAGGCCCTGTTCGCCCAGCTTCGGCCATAGTGCCAACGGGAACTGGTTGGTTGCATCGGCCTCGGCGGCCAGCGGCGCGACCTCGGCGGCGGCAAAATGGGCCACGCTCTGGCGCAGCAGGTCGATATCTTCGCCAAGATCGAAGTTCAGGGATGGCACGTGCATTGCGGTGGCTCCACGGCGGGACTGCAGGGAATGGACGCACCCGGCGGGGGAGCGGGCGACGGCCGGCAGGGCCGTCACCCGCACGGGCGATGGACCCCAGCGTAACGGGGTTCGGGAAAGAAGTGAACACAAATTCAAAAATTGAAACTAGAATCAAAACATGGCCTACAAACGCTCTGCACTGATGGAAGAACGCCTGGCCGGGGCCCGTGAACGGATCCTGCTGGCCACCCGCGAGCTGGTCGCCGCAGGCGGCTGGCGCAACGCCCCGGTAACCGCCGTGGCGACCCAGGCGGGGGTGTCCACCGGGTTGATCTACCGGCACTTCCCGTCCAAGGCCGACCTGTTCGTGGAGGTGCTCAACGCCGCCGTGGCCCACGAGGTCGCGATCATGGAGCGCATCGCCAGTGGCCCGGAGGTAGCCAGCGAGCGCCTGCGCCTGGCGATCACCGCCTTCGTCCGCCGCGCGCTGGCCGGGCCGGGGCTGGCCCATGCCTTCATCGTCGAGCCGGTCGATCCGGACGTGGAAGCCGAGCGCATGCGCGGCCGTCGCGCCTTTGGTGACGTGTTCCTGCGCCTGGTGGAAGAGGGCGTGGCAGCCGGTGAGCTGCCGGTGCAGGACGCGCACGTGGCCGCCGCCTGCCTGGTCGGCGCCTTCACCGAGGCGATGGTCGGCCCGACCGCACCCAGCCGCGAAGCGCACCGCGACGAGGACGCGCTGGTGGATGCGATCTGCAGCTTCTGCCTGCGCGCGATCGGCGCCCGGTAATCCGGTAGAGCCGGCCGCTGGCCGGCTTCTGTTGCTGGGGTCAGATCCCTTTTGCGTCGCAAAAGGGATCTGACCCCATCCCCCGACATGCTGCGCCGCACCAGCAGTGACGCCTGTTGTCGCACGCGAAGCGCGTTCTATACTCGGTCCATCACGCAGTCGCTCAGCCGTGGTCCAACGACTATCAGCCAGGGGTAACGAAGAGTGCGGAATTACGATCTGGAGTTCCTGAAACGCTTCTCCATGGTGATCGCGCTGCTGGCGACCATCACCCTCGGCCTCATCCTCCTTGCTGCCTATATCCACACCCGGATTCCGCCGGAGGTGTCGCCGACCGCGGCCAAGCGCACCGAGCAGCGCATTTCGCCTACCGGCGCGGTCTATGCCGGCAGCACCGGCGCCGCCGCGCAGGCAGCGGCCAAGGCTGCCGCGCTGGCCAAGGCCGCCTCGCAGGTCGCCTACGGCGGCACCAAGGACGGCAAGGTCATCTTCGACAACCTCTGCACCGCCTGCCACACCACCGGCGTGGGCATGGCACCGACGCTGGACCACTCGCACTGGGACAAGCGCATCGCGCAGGGCAAGGACACCCTCTACAAGCACGCCATCGAGGGCTACACCGGCCCGGACGGCGGCATCATGCCGCCCAAGGGCGGCAACCCGGCGCTGACCGAGGAACAGATCCACGCCACCGTGGACTGGATGCTGGGCAACCTGAAGTA